>JAEUVP010000340.1 GCA_016786805.1 Chitinophagaceae bacterium
TTTGCCACGGCCTCGGTGCCGCAGTTTACATGGAGTTTATGATAGATATTCTGGAGGTGCTTTTTAACGGTATCCACGGATACGTTGCTTTTATCGGCAATCATCTTATAAGAATTCCCTCTTACCAGCAATTCGAGTATCTCTTTTTCTCTTGGAGTCAGGTTAAAAGTATCTTTTGCAGGCTTAGTATTCCGGAAGAAAGTAAATACTTTTTGTGCTACAAAGGGGCTCATGGGCGCACCTCCTTCAGCCAATTCCTGCAATGACTGTATTAATTTGACCGGTGATGTATTCTTTAACAGGTAGCCATCAGCGCCTGCACAAAGACAGTCGAATATCCGGGTATCATCATCAAATACCGTGTACATGACGACCTTAATATCCGGAAATTCGGATTTGATCTTCTTTACTCCCTCAATACCATTTACCCCGGGCATATCAATATCCATCACCACGAGCTCAGGAAGTAATTCTTCCATTTGCTTTAACACTTTTGTACAGTCGGGGAATGCACCGATCACTTTAAAACCACTATCATCACTCAACAGCAATTCCATGGACTGCCGCAAACGGGCATTATCTTCGTATATAACGAGGGAGGTGGTCATCTTTACAAAATTAGATTTGTTTGCTGCCATGTACAATTACACTTTCGGGTAAGTTAAGTATTCACTTTCATTGTCAGCAGGATCGTTGTTCCTTTACCGGGAACAGATTCCACTTGCAGATCACTCTTCCACTTTTGGGCCCTTTGTTTCATATTCTGAACACCATTGCCCATCCGGGTATTCTTACTGTCAAAACCTTTCCCGTTATCTGTCACTCTAAGATGAATATGGTGATCATCTGAGCGGACTTCAATCGTTGCTTCTGTGGCTTTTGAATATTTTGCGAGGTTATTAACTGCTTCTTTAAAGATGAGATAAAAATCACGGCGCTGATCCATGGGCATACTGATCTTTTCACTATCAGCCGGAAATATCAGGTCCGCTGCAATTTCCTTTCCATCCATCATATCGGCAGCATACCGTTTCATGCGGATAAATAAATTATCAAGGTCATCATATTGAGGGTTGATATTCCACACAATATCAGATAAGGATTCACTGATACGCTGGATATCATCACCGGCTTTGGAAAGATAAGAAGCGGCTTTTTCGGGATTGGCCACATTGCGTTTGGTCAGTTCATTCAGGATATTGATATTGCTGAGTGACGCCCCGATATCATCATGCAGGTTACGGGATATATCATTCCGGATACTGAGTAACTGGTTTTGCTGTTCCAGTTTTTTCTTCAGCTTATACCTGTTAAATACTATTCCCGCAAACAAGGCCAGTAATACAGCACCTGCGATTAGTATATTACGAAACAGCTTCTGGGCCTTCAGTTCTTTTTCCCGCAATGCCTTTTCCTGGTTGGTCAGCTTTAATTCCTGTTGCGAAAGCTGAAGTACCTGTTCATTATTTTTTGCCAGCAACAATTGTCTTTCCAGCTCTTCATCCTGTTGCCTGATCCTTGCATCCTGCAGTTCTTTTGACTTTGATAATAACTCAATTTCATTCTCATTTTTCTGCGCCTCAAGTATGTTACCGGCAATTAAGGCTTTTTGTTTTTCAATTTCCAGCTGTTTGATCCGCTGGTCCGTACTTAACCGGGTAATCTCATTATCCTTCTTTTCTGTTTCGTAACGTGTATTAATCTCAGCTATGGCTGATGCCGTATTCTGGTTGACCAGGCTGTCGCGGTAGGCAATATATTTTTTAAAGTTATCATAAGCGGCTTCATAATTCCCATTGTCTTTGTAAAAACCGGATAACTGCTGGTAATAATCCCTGAGTTGAGCCTTATTATTACTATTCACATAAAGGAGTTGCTCCGCTTTTCTGAAACAAGACATAATTTCGGCTGTATCCCTGTTCAACTGCCGGCTCAGTATCGCCGCAGCCACATAGCGGTTCGCCAGCATGGGTATATCTCTTTTACTCTTTTCCAAAAGTAGTATCGACTTCATCTCATACTCCAGTGCTTCCTTTGGTTTTTTGTTGGTTGCATATAATTTGGAAGCCGTAGTATAAGAATGAATCATACGCTGCTCCTGGCCGGTTTGGGCTGCATATTTCACGCATAGCTGCAGGTATTTTTCAGCTTCTTCATTATTTCTGCCTGCGTAAAACTGGCTGATATTGCAACAGCCTATTGACAGCCGGGCAATATCCCCGGTTTTTTCCCTGTACACCAGTGACCTCTTGGCATATTCTATGGCTTTGTCAAGTTGGCCCAGTTCATAATACACCGTAGAAATATTATTCAATGCAACACCCAGTTCCCCATATTGTTCCGGGAAATAGGTTTCGTAAATACTGATGGATTGCATCAGGCAATTGGCTTTTTTGCTGAGTTCTCCTTTTAGCCCCCAGGTATAACCAAGATCATTAAAGGCAAGGGCTGTATAACGAACAGGATGACGGTCCAGGTAATACTGCAGGCTTTTACTGAGCAATGCGATTGCCTCGTCCACCTGGTTATTATACATATG
>JAEUVP010000361.1 GCA_016786805.1 Chitinophagaceae bacterium
CATGCCGATCTATGATGCCTTGTATGATTATAATGATAAACTGAAGCATATACTGGTACGTCATGAGCAGGGAGCTATTCATGCTGCGCAGGGTTTTGCCAGAGTGAGTGGCAGAACAGGTGTGGTATTTGCCACCAGCGGGCCGGGTGCCACCAATCTTGTTACCGGTTTAGCGGATGCCATGATCGACTCCACTCCTGTTGTATGTATCACCGGGCAGGTATTTGCGCATTTATTAGGTACCGATGCTTTCCAGGAAACAGATGTGATCAATATCACTACTCCTGTTACCAAATGGAATTACCAGGTAACTGATGCGACAGAGATCCCTGCTGTATTAGCCAAAGCTTTTTATATCGCTGGCAGCGGAAGACCCGGCCCGGTATTGATTGATATTACCAAGAATGCGCAATTACAATTATTTGAATACAGCGGTTACCAGAAATGTGAACATATCCGCAGTTATCGTCCCAAGCCGATCGTACGCAAAGAATATATACAAGAAGCGGCAAAACTGATCAATGCTGCAGAACGTCCTTTTGTGATCTTCGGGCAAGGTGTGATACTGGGCAAAGCCGAAAAAGAATTTCAAAAATTCATTGAGAAAGCCGGCATTCCTTCGGCCTGGACCATCATGGGCATGAGTGCTATACCTACTAACCATCCCCTGGGTGTTGGTATGCTGGGCATGCATGGTAACTATGGACCGAATGTACTGACCAATGAATGTGACGTACTGATCGCTGTTGGCATGCGTTTCGATGATCGTGTAACCGGCCGTTTGGATAAGTATGCGAAACAGGCCAAGATCATTCACCTCGATATAGATCCCGCCGAGATCGATAAGAATGTAAAAGCAACCGTTCCCGTCTGGGGTGATTGTAAAGAAACACTGCCCCTGCTTACGGAACTGGTGGACCAAAAAGTTTACCCGCAATGGTTACAGTTGTTCAAAGATTACCAGCAAAAAGAAGAAGATAAAGTCATTAAAGAGGAACTGAACCCAACCACAGAGATAATGACCATGGGCGAAGTCATCAATACATTGAATGAATTAACAAAAGGAGATGCTGTTATTGTAACCGATGTGGGTCAGCACCAGATGGTGGCTTGTCGTTATGCCAAATATAATAAGAGCAAGAGCAATATCACTTCCGGCGGATTGGGAACGATGGGTTATGCTTTGCCTGCTGCCATTGGGGCAGCTTATGGTGATCCTTCAAGAGCTACCGTAGCAATCATTGGAGATGGTGGTTTCCAGATGACCTTGCAGGAACTGGGAACGATCATGCAGTTCAAACCGAAAGTAAAGATCATTATTCTTAATAACCAGTTCCTGGGTATGGTGCGGCAGTGGCAGCAACTCTTTCATGAAAAAAGATATTCGTTCGTGGATATCACCAGCCCGGATTTTGTGCAGGTAGCCAAAGGATTTGGCATTCCCGGCAAGAGCATTTCGAAAAGAGAAGAGTTGAAAAGCTCGTTACAACAAATGCTGGAACAGGATGGCAGTTTTTTACTGGAAGTAATGGTGGGAAAAGAAAACAATGTATTCCCGATGGTACCGCAGGGTCGTGGGGTAGCGGAATGTGTATTAAGCAGGGAAGAAATTTAAATTACAACACTATGACAAAGCAAGAATATACAATCACGGTTTATACAGAGAACCAGATCGGTTTACTGAATCGCATCGCTATTATCTTCTCCCGGAGAAAGATCAATATCGAAAGCCTGAACACCTCTCCTTCCGAGGTGGATAGTGTGCATCGTTTCACCATCGTCATCAATGAAACAGAAGACGTGGTAAGAAAGCTATGCCGCCAAATCGAGAAGCAGGTGGAAGTGCTGAAAGCCTATTACAATACGAATGACGAGATCGTGTGGCAGGAACTGGCCATGTATAAAGTGCCTACTGAAGTAATTGCTTCGGCTGTAAAAGTGGAGCGGTTATTAAGAGAACATGGTGCCCATACCGTAGTGATCCGGAAAGACTACACCGTATTTGCAGTGGCCGGCCAACGGGAAGAGACCGATAAGCTGATCAAAGTACTGGAGCCCTACAGGCTGATCGAATTTGTACGCAGTGCAAGAATAGCGATCATCAAAGCTAGTGATGGTTTCCACGAAAAACTAAAAGAGTTCGAATACCGTGAGCCGGGTGAAGATGCTATTGAAAATGAATTTTTGAATGAGAATGAAAAAGTGTTTTCAATGTAAACTGGTGGTGAGACCAGTATCAACCGCGACTAGTAAATAATTTATAAAGAACAACCAAAACAATAAACTATAAAACTCTAAAACAAATAACATGGCAAAGCTAAATTTCGGTGGTGTTGAAGAAAATGTAGTGACAAGGGAAGAATTCCCACTGAGCAAAGCTCAGGAAGTATTAAAAAATGAAACAGTAGCGGTTATTGGCTACGGTGTGCAGGGCCCCGGCCAGGCATTGAACCAAAAAGATAACGGTATTAACGTTATCGTTGGTCAGCGCAAAGATTCCAAAACCTGGGATAAAGCTATCCGTGATGGATTTGTTCCCGGTGAAACACTGTTCGAAATTGAAGAAGCCCTGCAAAGAGGTACCATCATTTGCTATTTGCTGAGTGATGCAGCACAAATCGCTTTATGGCCAACTGTACAAAAACATTTAACACCCGGTAAAGCTTTATACTTCTCTCATGGTTTTGGTATCACGTTCAGCGAACAAACCGGTATCGTTCCTCCGAAAGATGTGGATGTATTCCTGGTGGCACCAAAAGGTTCGGGTACTTCATTAAGAAGGATGTTTTTACAGGGACGTGGCCTAAACAGTTCCTATGCCATCTTCCAGGATGCAACCGGTAAAGCTTTTGATCGTGTTATTGCATTGGGCATTGCCGTAGGAAGCGGTTATTTATTTGAAACTGATTTTAAGAAAGAAGTATATAGCGACCTGACTGGTGAAAGAGGTACCCTGATGGGTGCTATTCAGGGCATCTTTGCTGCACAATACCAGGTGCTGCGTGAAAGAGGTCATTCTCCTTCCGAAGCCTTCAACGAAACAGTGGAAGAGTTGACACAATCACTTATGCCATTGGTAGCAGAAAACGGAATGGACTGGATGTATGCCAACTGTTCTACTACAGCACAACGTGGTGCACTGGACTGGTGGAAAAAATTCCGGGATGCAACAGCTCCTGTATTCAATGAATTGTATGACAGTGTTGCCAGCGGTAAAGAATCTCAGCGTTCGATTGATAGTAACAGTAAAGCTGATTATCGTGAAAAATTAGAAGTAGAATTGAAAGAGTTGCGTGAAAGCGAACTATGGCAGTCTGGTAAAACAGTAAGGAGCCTTCGCCCGGAAAACCAGCCAAAAGCTGTCAAACCAGCAGCACCCGCTTCTTCAACCAAAGAAGTATTCAGTCAACTGGCACAGAAGTCTGAATCAGTTGGATAAAAATATGACTATGCACTCCGCAGTAAACAATAAGATTGAACTGGATTTCGTATCGGCACATCACCGGCTGAAGAAAGTGGTGAACAGGACTCCGCTTACCTATAACCATAGCCTGTCGAAGAAATACCAGTGCAATGTCTACCTGAAAAGAGAAGACCTGCAGGTGGTGCGGTCTTATAAACTGCGGGGAGCCTATAATATGATGAGCAGTCTTCCTGCCGAACAATTACAAAAAGGAGTGGTTTGCGCCAGCGCCGGTAACCATGCACAGGGTTTTGCATTCAGTTGTAAAAAACTGAATGCAAAAGGAGTTGTGTTTATGCCGGTGATTACCCCAAGGCAGAAGATCACCCAGACAAAAATGTTCGGGGAAGATTTTATTGAAGTGAAACTAGTTGGCGATACGTTTGATGATTGCGCCGTTGCTGCCAAAAAATACACAGAAGAAAACCAAATGATCTTCATCCCGCCTTTCGATGATCTCCGCATCATCGAAGGGCAGGGAACGGTCGCTATTGAAATTTTAGAAGACCAGTCAGCTATCGATTACCTGTTTGTTCCTGTTGGCGGTGGCGGGCTAAGCGCAGGAGTAGGCTCTTATTTCAAAACTTATTCCCCTAAAACAAAGATTGTAGGGCTGGAACCGGAAGGTGCTCCCTCTATGTTTGAAGCATTGAAAGCCGGTCATCCTGTTTTACTGGACAGTATTGACCGGTTTGTGGATGGGGCAGCAGTAAAGAGAGTTGGCGATATTACTTTCTCCATCTGCAAAGAAGTGCTGGACGATATGCACCTGGTTGCAGAAGGAAAAGTTTGCTCTACCATTTTGAAATTATACAACGAAGACGCAATCGTAGTCGAACCGGCTGGTGCATTAAGTGTGGCTGCATTGGACGATTATGCGGAGGAGATCAAAGGCAAGAATATTGTTTGCATCATCAGCGGCAGCAACAATGATATTGACCGCATGCCGGAGATCAAAGAAAGAAGTTTACAGTACGAGGGATTGAAACATTATTTCCTGGTCAATTTTGCGCAGCGTCCCGGCGCATTGAAGGAATTCGTTAACCATGTGCTCGGGCCTAATGATGACATCACCCGTTTTGAATACATGCAGAAGACCAACAAAGAAAGTGGCCCTGCCCTGATCGGTGTTGAATTAAAAAGTAGGGATGATTATGATCAACTGTTGATTAAGATGAAGAAATACCATATCAACTATACCGAGCTGAATAAGAACGATACTCTTTTTGGCTATGTGGTGTGATTAGTTTTACAAACATTCATTAGTCTATAAATTCTGTGGAAAATATCTAATAAGTACCTGCCCCTGTCCCATGATTATTCATTAACTTAGGACGATTGCTTGCTATTCATTCAGCGTTCGCTGAATTCCTTTATAAAATCTCTAAAACATTACTCTCCTATGGCGGGCAACCAGGGTTTATATCATCCTTCGTTTGAGCATGATGCATGTGGTATCGGCTTTGTCGCAAATATCAAAGGGCATAAATCACACCAGCATATTGCAGATGCACTGACCGTGTTAGAAAACATGGAGCACCGGGGCGCCTGTGGATGTGAAAACAATACAGGTGATGGTGCAGGCATCATGTTCCAGACACCACATGAATTTTTCTTTGATGAGTGCCTGAAACTGGGGGTACATCTTCCTTCCTTTGGCAAGTACGGTGTGGGAGTGATCTTCTTTCCGAAAGAAATAAGATTGCGGGAAGAATGTCGTGATATATTCAACCGCACGGCAGAAAAATTAGGGCTTGAGATTTTAGCATATCGTAAAGTGCCGGTTAACCCCGATGGCATCGGTCCTACAGCATTAAGTGTAGAGCCCGAAATGGAACAGGTATTCATTGCCTGTCCAGATCATGTTGCTAATGCTGACGATTTCGAAAGAAAATTATTTATCCTGCGTAACTATGCAGCCCATACGATCAATAACACCGTAAAAAAAGATGCGATCGGTTTTTATATTGCTTCGCTGTCACATAAAGTTGTTGTGTATAAGGGCCAGCTCACGAGCAACCAGGTACGCAATTATTTCCCTGATCTGAATAACAAAAGAGTGGTCAGCGCATTTGGATTGGTACATTCAAGATTTGCGACTAATACTTTCCCATCCTGGAAACTGGCTCAACCCTTCCGTTATATTGCACACAATGGAGAGATCAATACGTTACAGGGAAACCTGAACTGGCTAAAGACGAGCGAAAAAGGTTTTACTTCCCCATACTTCAGCAAGGAAGAAATGGAAATGCTGTTACCCATCATAACGGAAGGACAAAGCGATTCTGCCTGTTTGGATAATATCATTGAGCTGTTAACATTGACGGGCCGCTCCTTACCACATGTGATGATGATGCTGATCCCGGAAGCTTGGGACGGACATGAAGAGATGGACCCGGTAAAAAAAGCGTTCTATGAATTTCACTCTTCCTTCATGGAACCCTGGGATGGCCCTGCATCTATCTCTTTTACCGATGGAAAATTAATTGGTGCCACATTAGACAGGAACGGTCTTCGTCCG
>JAEUVP010000369.1 GCA_016786805.1 Chitinophagaceae bacterium
ATTATCAAATGAAATGTATTTAAAGAAGTAAGCTTCGTCTTTTGCAATATTGATTTCCTGGAAAGTAGTGGCAGCAATATCTGCATATTGAAGAGTGTAACCACCGCTTGCGTTGCGTAATACACGTATCTTCTTCCAGCCTCTTGCCGTTGCAGGGTTACCGGGAGCTAATCCGCGGTTAACGATATACACTTTATTATCCGTTGCTGTGGCACTGGTAGCTGCAATGGCAGTTCTTGTCAAATCACCGTTAGGATAATCGATATAAGGTAATGAAGTAGTGACAGGAGCAAACTGGTTGAACGCTACTTCTGTTGAAAAGCCAGTTGTATCAGCTGCTGTTACCTGCGTAAGGTCGTTCTTATTGATCTGTTTGGCCATCATGGCAGCAGATGAATTCAGTATAACCCGGAAATCATCAGCTCCGGTATAAAAACCCAGGTCCCAGTTGTTACGGTTGACCGGGGTTTGACGGTTGGCACTAAGATCAATGAACACTTTATTGCTGTACAATACACCGCCCCCATTCACTGTCATGCTTGCATTGGCAGCAACCAGCTCTGCAAAATCCAGGGTGAATTGTTTAGTGGCCCCGATATATACAGGTGCTCCGGAACTAAAGAGGTCAAAAACAATTTTTTCGTCCCCGTCAAATAAAGCTCCGCTTGTTTTAGTGATGGTAAAGGAGGTTTCATTATTACCAGACGGAATAGTAAGCGATAATTTACCTGCTACTGCTGCCGGCGTGGTAGTATAATCAGTGGCATATGCAACACCCAGTTCAGTCATGTTGATCGTAAGAGGAATATCCCTGTCGGTACCTCTTGATAGGGTCAGCCTGACGGTAATAGCATTTTCAGAGGCATTAATACCCTGTGCAGCGGTTTCAAAAACCACCAGGTTATCGGCAAGCATTGCATCTCTTTTGCGGCACCCTGTTACCAAAATAATCATCGCCAAAGCAGCAGTGAATATTTTTATAAATTCCTTTTTCATCGTTTATGTTGTTTGGTTGTGTGTTAATTATTTTTTATCCCAGTTAAATAGCAATGAAGCAAAATAGGAACGGCCGGTCGCTACGTTCAGTCCGCCGCCGGAGTGAATGCCTCCATTGACAAATGTGCTGCTGATACGATCGACATCGAAGAGGTTACGGACACCAGCATTTACAGAAAGGAAAGAGACGACCTTTTTGGATACGGTAAGGTCAGCAATATGAAAGCTGTTTGTTTTGGCCAGGATCAGGTCAGTACCACTGGTTACATACCGTGGTCTTTTACCGGTGAATTTGTAAAACAGGTTTACATCCAGGCCGATTGAAGAAAAAGAATAACCGGCAGTTGCGTTGGCTTCGGCAGACCAAACCATGGTTGGTAAACTTTTGTCCGCATCATACTGCTCATTATTAAATCCTGTATAGCCCACACCGGCAGAGAAATTCCATTTTTTATACCTGGCGGTTGAGGTCAGGGTGATGCCGGATGTTTTACTCCGATATACGTTATATAACTTGGCTGTATCAGAACTCTGGGTGAACACATAATCAATCAGGTTCTTTACATCATTATAGAACCCGCCTAACTGCACACTATACATTAAACCATCAGAGCTGCCTTTTTTCAGTCCCAACGAAGCAGTGAAACTATTTGAGGTTTCTGCTTTCAGATCAGGGTTACCAATCACCTGGTGGTTGGCATCAAAGAAACTGAAGTATAATTCTCTCAAAGAAGGTGAACGAAAACCACGGGCATAAGACACCCGGAGGTCAAGATCTTTAGCCAGCAGGAATTTTACATTTATAGACGGTATCACCGGTGGTGCATCATATACAGAGTTCTTTATGAACCGGAAGCCGGGACGGATGCTGATCTTATCTGATGGGGTGATCTCTGAAGTAATAAAGAACGCATAATCATTTACTTCATTAGATCCGGCTTTCAGTCTTTCTCCATTTCCTTTGTCAATATTAATATCAACGCCAGGCTGAACACTGAACACATCAGATAACTTATATAAAGCCGTGCCCCTAAACGTGAAACCTGTAAAATCCACTACAGATTGTCTTCCTTCACCGGGATCAAGATTGACTGCTCCTGTTTTTTTACTTACGGTGGTGGAGAAAACCTGGCGGCGGTAATCTGTATAAGAAGATTGCAGTTGGAAAGAGAGCCTGCTGTTGGCAAAGTAGGAACCCTGTACCTGGTGCATCAGTCGCCGGGAAAGATATTCCTGGTCATTCGCCAGTGTATCACCTGAGCGTCTGTCAAATTGAATAAAATTGCCGGGGTTGGTGATCACTTCATCTAAGCCGTCAATACGGTAACGGAGATTCAGTTTACCATTGTTATACCCGATAAAGCCGTTGGTGATCAATTGATCTTTTTTATGCCATACCAGTTCTCTTTCAATGGCTGTATCCTTCCAGCCACCAAAATAATTGTGTGCAAATGAGCCACCCAGTTCCCAATAATTTCTTTTCCAGCTCAACCCCACCTGCTGGTTATGTATACCTTGTTTGATACCATATTCATTACCGACCGTTTCCTCATGCAGCCTTGCAGTGACTGATAAATTTGCTTTAGCTGCTTTTTTAGTAATAATATTTATAACACCGGCTAATGCATCTGCACCATAAATAACAGACATGGGGCCTTCCACGATCTCGATCCGCTCAATTGAATTGATATCGATCTGGCTGATGTCAAACTCATTGTTTACTCCCTGGCGGCCTGTTACCGGCAATCCATCAACAAGGATCTTTACATTCTGACCACTGAGGCCCAACATCGTGATGGCTGATCCACCTGTTGCCAGGTCTTGTGAAAAACGC
>JAEUVP010000374.1 GCA_016786805.1 Chitinophagaceae bacterium
CGGCTTGCATAATCTTCCAGCGATGTTTTAAAGAAATAAGAAAAAAAACTTCCGAAGTTTTTGTTGCTGGCAGCTCTTTGACCGGAAAGGGCCGCAGTAACTAAGATCGAAACGGGTTTCTTATCCAGGAAAAGTGTCCTGACATTATTCTCACTCCATTCGATCCCGGATCCTCTTGTTTTGCCCGGCTTTGTACCGCTGATATTAGTGGATAAGATATCATCATTACAACAATCACTCATCACTAAATTAAACCGGGCTCCTTTGTTTTTTATGGCTACGAATATATCTTCGATGTTCAGCGAATTATCCAGTACATCTTTCCGGTTCGTATGCAATGTTTTCAGTTTCATATTCGGATAGACTTTATTCTCTCCCAATGTGCGGAATCCATGACCGCTGTAATAAAATACTACAATGTCATTGGCGGCAGGGCTGAGATTTTCCACGGCTTTCTGCACATTCGTTTTACTTAATTCCTTTCCGGCAATGGTTGTGGTGATAAACCCAGTGATGCCAAGATACCTTCGTAAACTGTCGAACGTTTCAACAGTCCTCTGCAAATCTTTGTTACAGGCCGGGCCAATGGTACTGTCTTCGATATCACCTACTACTA
Source organism: Chitinophagaceae bacterium (assembly GCA_016786805.1). Classification (GTDB taxonomy): domain Bacteria; phylum Bacteroidota; class Bacteroidia; order Chitinophagales; family Chitinophagaceae; genus CADEDV01. The sequence continues at coordinate 617 of JAEUVP010000374.1, forward strand.
TCAAATGAAACTTAATATTTTTTTCAGCCTGGGAGAAACCTCTTGTCCTTGGCCTGAAAAGACTTGTATAGAGTTCATCACTCTTAGCAAAAAACTGCAGGATGAATTCTTTTTTCAGTTCCTTTTGCTCCATCAGGCTTACCTTAAAAAAAGTGGCTGGCAGTAGTACAGGCTCATTCTCATCCTTACTAATTCCGGCCGGTTCAAAATAACCCGTGACAGGGTTCATGCGGAAAATAATAACCGGGTCAGCCCACTGTATTTGATCACTTGCTGCCGGAATCATTTTTATTAAAAGGGTATTGGTATCCTCAATTCCATCCTCTTTAACCAGGTACTGTTCTTCTGTTTGCCGTTGAACCAGTGTATCCTTCCCGGATACCGGGTCTTTGTACTTTGTTTTCATCAACCCGCTTCCGTTATTATTCAGCAACAGGAAAGAGGTATAGCTGGTTGTATCAGCAGTTGTATTGAAATTGTACTGTAAATGATAGACAGACTGGGCCGTAGCAGCCAGTGCCGCCAAAACTGCCAGTAACAAGAAAACAAGAGGTTGGAGGCGCATCGGCAGATGGTTTTATGTTTAAAGCTACTTTTTTATCGCCTATTTCAGTTCCCCTGTTTTTACAGCCTCCCGGCCGCTGATCAGGAATGATAATGATATAAATCATTCTTCCGGAAGTGTTTAACAGCAACCTTTATACCCGCTTTTCAGTATTCCTGCATGAAATATTCAAAGTAGTCATGAAAACAAACCCGTTTTCTGTAACTCCTGAATCAACTAACTTACAACAAGAAAATCCCCTGTTATATGGCAGAACAAAATAAAATCTTCAAAGTAAAGGCTGGCGAATTCTCCTTTTCAATAGACCAGGAAGCAGCAGATGCTGCTGATCTTATGCAAAAATCTCCTAGCGAATTCAATATCCTCAAAGGGCATCGTTCTGTCAATGCAAAACTGCTGGAGGAAAATGCTTTTGGCAAAAAAATGAAAATTGAAGTGGATGGTGAAACCTACGAGGTGGAGATCAAAGATGAGCTGGACCAGATGCTGGACCTGATGGGATTCAGCGCTGTATCCGGTAAACAAATCAAAGAGATCAAAGCACCCATGCCGGGTATGGTGCTCGAAGTGGTGGTGGTGAACGGGCAGGAAGTAAAAGAAGGAGATAAGATACTGATCCTTGAAGCCATGAAAATGGAAAACAGTATCATGATCCATGCAAATGCTACGATCAAACGGGTAGCGGTAACAGCAGGACAGGCTGTTGAAAAAGGGCAGGTGCTTGTAGAACTGGAATAATTCAATTATTAAAAAACGAACCATGCAAAAGATATTAGTGGCCAACAGGGGCGAGATCGCCCTGCGGATTATGCGAACCATCCGTAAAATGGGTATCAAGTCGGTAGCTGTTTATTCAGAAGTGGACCGGCATTCACCTCATGTGTTATTTGCAGATGAAGCAGTTTGCCTGGGGCCAGCACCTTCCAACCAATCCTATCTCAACGGGGATAAGATCATTGCTTTTGCGAAGCAATTAAATGTGGACGGGATACATCCCGGGTATGGATTCTTAAGTGAGAATGCCGACTTTGCTCAAAAAGTGCAGGATGCTGGTATCATCTTTATTGGGCCCAGTCCAGAAGCGATGCGGATCATGGGATCAAAACTGGCTGCTAAAGAAGCGGTGAAGAAATACAATATCCCGATGGTGCCGGGTATTGATAAAGCGATTGAAGATGTTGATCTCGCTATTGAAATTTCCAATAAGATCGGTTACCCGGTATTGATCAAAGCGTCTGCCGGAGGTGGTGGTAAAGGAATGCGGATCGTGGAGAAAGCAGAAGATATGCAGGAGCAAATGGAAAGAGCTATTAGTGAGGCCCGTTCATCCTTTGGAGATGGTTCTGTATTCATTGAAAAATATGTTACCTCTCCAAGACATATTGAAGTACAGGTGGTGGCCGATCAATTTGGCAATATCATTCATGGATTTGAACGGGAATGCAGTATTCAGCGCCGCCACCAGAAAGTGGTGGAAGAAACTCCGTCGGCGATCATCACCCCGGAATTGCGGGAAAAGATCGGCGACGCAGCAGTGATGGTGGCCCGTTCCTGTAATTATACCAGTACCGGCACCGTTGAATTTTTAATGGACGACCAGCTGAACTTTTATTTTTTGGAAATGAATACGAGGCTGCAGGTGGAGCACCCGGTTTCAGAAATGATAACAGGATTAGACCTGGTTGAACAACAGATCAGGATAGCCAGGGGACAGGAGCTTGGGTTTACACAGGAAGACCTGGTGCTGAATGGTCATGCTATTGAACTGCGGGTATATGCAGAAGACCCTTTTAATAATTTCATGCCCTCGATCGGCACATTAACCCGTTATGAAAAACCAACTGGCGATGGTATCCGGGTGGATGACGGGTATGAAGAAGGAATGTCGATACCTATTTACTATGACCCGATGATCGCCAAACTGGTGGTGCATGGCAAAACAAGAACAGAAGCCATTCAGAAAATGCTGCAGGCTATTAAGGAATACAAGATCGAAGGGGTAATGACCACTTTACCCTTTGGCACTTTTGTATTTGAACATGATGCTTTCTTCTCCGGGAATTTTGATACTCATTTTGTAAAAAATTATTTTACCCCTGAAAAAATCAAAGACAAACAAAAAGCGAATGCCGAAATAGCTGCTTTCGTGGGGTTGAAATACTGGATGGAAAAACAAAAGAAACTGAACCCGGTTGAACACAAAACCACCAGTTGGAAACGAAGGCTGGCATAAATGCATACCGTTAATCTTAAAACAACAGTGATGAAATCAAAAGTTGAAATATTAAGAGAAAAGATAGAAGAAGGGAAATTGGGTGGTGGTGTTAAAAGAATTGCTACCCAGCACCAGAAAGGTAAGTTGACAGCGAGGGAACGTATTATGTTATTAATGGACCCGGGTTCTTTTGAAGAGATCGGGGCCCTCGTTCTTCACCGCACCAAAGATTTTGGAATGGAAGACCAGCAATTTTATGGAGATGGTGTGATCACCGGCTACGGTACGGTGAACGGAAGGCTGGTCTATGTATTTGCACAGGACTTCACTGTATTTGGTGGTGCCTTATCAGAAACACATGCTGAGAAAATCTGCAAGATCATGGACCTGGCGATGAAAGGTGGTGCTCCTATGATCGGCCTGAATGATTCAGGCGGCGCAAGGATACAGGAAGGTGTAAGATCATTAGGTGGTTATGCAGATATTTTTTTCCGTAATGTGCAGGCATCAGGAGTGATACCCCAGATATCCGCAATCATGGGGCCTTGTGCCGGTGGAGCTGTGTATTCCCCGGCTATGACCGATTTTACGATTATGGT
>JAEUVP010000392.1 GCA_016786805.1 Chitinophagaceae bacterium
TATTTAAATTGCTTGTCAAATTTACTGTTCTCATGGTAAAGTTCACCACGGATGCCTTTTTCTCTCAGCTGCTGTAATAAATGGAAGGCAACTTTGCTCTCAGCTTCACCCAAATTAAAGAAAAGCACCTGTGTGCTGATATGTACCTCTTCGGGGAAGAGTTGCAGTTCTTCCATCACATCATAGATCCTGTCTACCCCAAATGAAATACCAACACCCGGTATATTGGGAACGCCAAATAAACCGGTGAGATCATCATACCGGCCGCCGCCACCAATACTGCCCATCTGGACATTGTTCGCTTTTACTTCGAAAATGATACCTGTATAATAATTAAGACCTCTCGCTAATGTGAAATCAATGGATAGTTGCAGGCTTTGTGTTTTGACCTCGGAGCAGAGATATTCTATTTCTTCAATCCCTTTTTTACCGGCATCATTTTTTTCAAGCAGTTGTTTTACCTGAACCAGTTTGTCTTCGTTTGTTCCTGTGATGGAAAGATATTTTTCAATAATCCTAACCTGTTCTGCTGTCAGACCTCTTTGCGCCAGTTCTTCTTTTACTTTTTCAAGGCCTATTTTATCCAGCTTATCAATTGCCACGGTGATATCGGTCATCTTATCAGCACCGCCGCATATTTCAGCCATAGCTGTTAACACTTTCCTGCTGTTAATCTTTATTTCCACGGCAATGCCTAACTTACTGAACACAGTGGCGTAAATAATAGCAAGCTCCACTTCATTCAACGGTGAATTACTCCCGACCACATCGGCATCACATTGATAAAACTCCCGGTATCTTCCTTTTTGAGGGCGGTCGGCTCTCCATACAGGCTGCACCTGGTAGCGTTTGAAGGGGAACGTCAACTGTGCATGATTCATTGCTACATACCTAGCGAAGGGAATGGTCAGATCATACTTCAGTGCTCTTTCAGTGATGCCTTTGTTGTTTTTCCCCTGCAACACTTTTTCAAAATCATCCCGCACCTGTTTTTCTTTTCCGGGATTATCCAGGCCGTTGTTGAGAATTTTAAAAATCAGTTTATCTCCTTCTTCCCCATACTTGCCCATCAGTGTATCCAGGTTTTCCATGGCCGGTGTTTCCAGTGGTTGAAAACCGTACAATTCAAACACGTTCTTTATAGTGCTGAGAATATAATTCCGCTTGCGAACAACATCCGGTCCGAAATCCCTGGTGCCCTGTGGTAATCCTGCTGTAACTTTTGCCATTTATTATTTCAAATGAGATGAAACGGGTGTATTACTGTTTACTGAATATTTTTCAACGATCCTGTCGCAAACTTCACTGATCATTTTATACACTTCATGATAACCTGGTTCAGTGCCATAATAAGGATCAGGGACATCTAAATTTTTTCCAGGAAACTGTTCATTCATCAGCAGGTCTGCTTTACCGGCATCAAATTTATTCTTAGCGATCCTCTTCATATCATCCAGCACATCACCAGCCAGTGCATAGATCTTATCATAGCTGTCAAAATCAGCGGCGACAAATCTCCGGGCTCTTTGTGTTGAAATATCAATTCCGTTCAGCCGGGCCACTTTTTGTGAAAGCGGATGTGGTGGTTCGCCGGTATGATAACTGTTGGTGCCTGCACTTTCCACACTCCATGCTAAGCCGGCTTCAAATGCTTTCTGTTGCAATATGCCTTCTGCCAGCGGGCTGCGGCAAATATTACCGAGACAAACCATCAGGATTTTCATGGCTGCAAAGATAAGGAGGCCGGGGCATGGTTGCCAGCGGTTATTACAACAGCGCTTTAACTAAAAACATATGGAATCAATGGTTGAACAGCATCTAATTAGCAAACACACAGCCATGACAAACAAAGAAATTCTTCAATCAGATATGCTCGACATTTTGTTCGAGAAACGAAATAAAGACTATGGAGCGTATGCCCTGCGCCGCGGCTACGATCATCGTATGTTGCTGGCGCTTGGTTCAGGGTTAGCTGTTATCTTCTCCGTAGCACTCTTTACTATTATGGGTAGTGATAGTAATATGCCCAATGATCCTTTACCGAAGAAAGAAGTGATTACCATAACAACGATCGAAATGCCGGAAGCACCTGAAAAACCCAAAGAACCGGAGAAACCGAAAGAAAAGCCGGCTGCTCCGAAAGTTATAAAGCAGGTAGCTACCGTAAAGAATACAGCGAATATTAAGATCGAACCGGATAAGATTGTAAAGACTACTGAAATGCCAGCAATAACTGATCTGAAAGACAAGCAGACAGGTACGGAGAATATTGCCGGCGAAAAACCGGGCAATATTGCTACTACATCAGAAAAACCTGCAAATACCGGCATCGGAGAGGGAGTGGGAACAGAAAAGCAAAGCGATTTCATCATTAATGAAAGGGCTCCGGAATTTCCGGGTGGAGAAGAGGCCCTGGCCCGTTTTCTTTCCCGTAACCTGAATACACCGGAAGAGTTGGAAGCCGGGCAGAAAAAAGCTGTCAGGGTCAGGTTTACTGTCGGTAGTGATGGTAGTATTTCTTTAATGGAGATCGTGCAAACCGGGGGTGATATGTTTGATAAGGAAGTGGTGAGGGTCTGTAAGAAAATGCCCCGCTGGAAACCTGCTATTCAAAACGGGATGCATGTACCGGTGAGTTATGTGCTGCCGGTAACATTTATCGGCACAGAACAGTAAAAAATCCATAATTTTCAGCCCCTGAAAAAAAGTTACATGGCAACAGAAGATTATGAGGAAAAAAGAAGGAAACAAGTGTCCCTGGTCCGTTCCGTGCTG
>JAEUVP010000496.1 GCA_016786805.1 Chitinophagaceae bacterium
ACCATCTATTCAGCCCATTTCTTGTTGGAGGCAAGAAAAGCAGGATTTGATGTGGACAATAGTTTAATAGAAACCATGCTGACCTATATTAATAACCGGTTAAAGAATAAAGAAACGATCACCTACTATTACAACCGGAACCAGAATAGGAAGATAGCACCGAAAGAAGTGGCCTATGGATTATATGTGCTGGCATTAGCCAACCGCAGTAATGTGCCTTCTATGAACTATTACAAAGCCAACCCTGCATTACTGGCCCTGGATAGCCGTTATCTTTTATCTGCTGCGTATGCGACAGCAGGTGATAAGAAATCATTCACCGTAATGTTGCCGTCTTCTTTTGCGGGTGAAGAATCAGTGCCGCAAACAGGAGGCAGCTATTACTCTGATGTAAGGGATGAATCCATTGCGTTGAATGCATTGATCGATGCTGACCCCGGGAATAAACAGATACCGGTAATGGCGCAGCATGTCAGCAATAAACTGAAAACGAGACAGTGGTTAAGCACACAGGAACGGGCTTTTGCATTCCTGGCCCTGGGTAAATTAGCAAGAAGTGCTAACAACTCGGATGCTACGGCTGAGATCAGGGTAAATGGAAAAACTATAGCTAAAGTAGATGGTGGCCAATGGAGAGGTGATATGAAGGTATTGGGTGGTACAAACGTAGAGATCAGTACAAAAGGAACGGGCCGTTTGTATTTCTTCTGGCAGGCCGAAGGTATCAGTGCCAGCGGTGCATATAAAGAAGAGGATAGTTACCTGAAAGTAAGAAAGCGGTTCTATGATCGTTTTGGTAACCCGGTTACCGGCAATACATTTAAACAAAATGAATTGATCGTTATTGGTATTACTCTCGAAAGATCTTTTTCAACAGCTATTGAGAATGTGGTGATCACCGACTTGTTGCCTGCTGGTTTTGAGATTGAGAATCCAAGAACGAAAGAGATACCGGGAATGGACTGGATCAAGGATGCTGCAACACCTACAGCACTGGATGTCAGGGACGATCGTATTCATTTCTTCGTGGATGCTTACAATAATAAGCAGACCTATTATTATGCGGTTCGTGCTGTATCACCCGGCCAGTATAAAATGGGACCGGTAAGTGCAGATGCGATGTACAATGGAGAATATCATTCCTATCATGGTGCGGGGGTGGTAAGAGTGACCCAATAGGAATTTATTTTTTTTGACAGTGATGCACTTATTGATAGTGCATCACTGTTTTATTAATTTTAGGATATGAAGAGATTTGTAACTGCGATTCTTTGCTACGGGTTGATAACCTGTGGTAAGCCCGGAGGTACAGAACAACCTGTAACTGACGGGACTGATTCCGTAGTTGCAGCAAGCAGTCCACAGAGTAAACTCAACCTGCAGATCAGCAAGTTTGAGGAAATTGATTCTTCGGGTGTACTGATGTTTCCCCTTGCTATGGGAGAGACAGAGAAAAGAGGGAAATCAGATTATTATAAAGAAGTTCCTTATAATATGTACTGGAATATTATTTTTTATAATAGTGCAAACGGGCAATCTCACTTATTAAGCGACACCCTGAAATTACTGGTCAATGATTTTGGATATAATAACCCGGAACAAAGGGATAAACTCAAATCAAAAAGTAAACTGTTTTTCAACCTGACGGTTACAGATAATAACGAAGATGGGCTGCTGGATGGAGATGATCCTAACTATTTGTTTGTAACAGACAAACAGGGGAAAAATCTAAAACAGGTATCGCCAGCAGGTTGTGATTTCTTTGACTGGTATGTAGTAGAGAATTCCGATCTTGTCATCATGCTGGTAAGAGTGGACAGCAACAAGGATAATAAATTTGACGAGGAGGATGAAAAAGCGGCCTACCGGTTTGATCTTGCTGCTGATTCAGTACCGGCAGAAATTGTGGAACCTGCATTCAAGGATAAATTAAGGAACATGTATCATCGTGACTGGCAGCGGAAAAAACAATAGCAAGATATTGTTCATATTCCCGGGTTCTCTATGATCATCCTGGCAAGCCGGCTGTCTCTTTTATAAATATCTTCCCTGAAATTTAATTTGCCTTCCCTGTCCACCCAGGCAGTAAAGTAGGCAATAAATACTGGTACTGTTTCTTTTAAGGTAAAGTATTGCTCTTTACCTGCACTCATAGCTTTATCTATTTTTTCATCGGTCCATTCGGGATAGTTACGAAGTAACCATTTAGCCAGGTCCCTTGGTTTGCTGACCCTGATGCAGCCATGACTGAATGCCCTTTTATCTTCATTGAACAAACTTTTTGCTGGAGAATCATGCAGGTAGATATTATAGCTGTTAGGGAATAAAAATTTAACGAGCCCCAGGGAATTAGAAGGACCTGGTTTTTGTCGTACGGATTTGCCCGCCCACTCCATATTATGCTTCTTGAGGTAATTGGGATTGCGGCGGATGCCCGGCAGTATTTCATTTTGTAAAATACTGGCAGGGACATTCCAGTAGGGACTAAACACCACATATTTTAATTCCCCGCTGAAGATCACCGTTTCATGAACGGCTTTTCCGACCACAACATTCATACTCCATAAAAGGGAATCGTTATGGTAGGCGTGCAAACTGAATTCGGGAATATTTACAGCGAGGTAATCACCTTTTGGTTGCTCGGGTAGCCAGCGGCAGCGTTCCATATTCACAATGATCTGTTCAATACGTTGGCTGATGGGATAATTGATCTCTTTCAAAAAATTGGCACCAATGATCCCATCCTGTCTCAATCCCAGTCTTTTCTGAAAAGCTTTAATTCCTTTAACAAGCCCTTCATCATAAACAGAACTGTTAGTAGCTGTCTCAATATCTCCAAGGAGGAATAGGTGTTGCCGGATCTGTGAAATAACCAATGATGAATCGCCTGGTTCATATTTCTTTTTATCTGGCTTTATTGTTTCCCAGCCATTTTTTGTTTCTATATCCCTGTATATTTTGAGGTATTTTTTTAGAAGGCCATACTGCCGGTAAACAGGTTCATCAGCAATAAATGCACTGCCGTCATTCAGCAGGGAGTCCATTAGCTGTAATAAGTTGACCTGCCTGCGGGGAAGGTTCCAGTCGAGGGCCTTGCTGTCTTTTTCACTTAATCCCTGCCAGGCAATTTTTGCGTAAGCGAAGTATTGTGCCGTCAGCATCAGTTCGGTTTCTGCGTCAGGTATTTTGACATTATTGATACGCTGTAAACTATCCATCGTCACCCGAAATGAATCCCGGTAGGGCATTTTATCGGGTAAGCCATCATCGCTGATATTCATGATGCGGTTGAAAAGATTTCCTGCCTGTTCAATCAGCCCTTTATCATCGTACCAGGCGTAAGCATACTCTCTTTTACTGTAAAAGTTTTGCAGCTCATTCTTGAAAGCGGAGAATGCCGGATAGTGTTGCAGAAAAGAGGACAGAAGCGTACTGTCAAAATGTAATTTCACCTGGTCGCTGAATCCTCCCGGTATGGAAATGTCAATTACTTCTTTTCTTTTGGCAGTACTGTCCGCAGGTTGTTGCCCATTGGTAGAAGCACCACCGCAACTGTCTAACAATAATATCATCAGCCATCCTGCGATCAATAATCTCCATCCTTTCATGATCATTTCTTGTGTTTGTTAGTAAAATTAGTAACAGATAGGAAGGACTGTAAACAAAAAATCCTCCCACTACTGAGAGGATTTTAAACGACTTTATTTCAGTTACGATTAATAATCGTTGCCGTAACCACCGCGGTCACGATTGTAACCGCCGCCGCCGCCGCCTTTTTTGAAGCCGCCGCCGCCGCCACCTTTGTAGCCGCCGCCACCGCCGCCATTACCGAAGCTTCTTTTCTTGAAGCCACCGCCGCCGCCGCCTTCAGGTTTTGGACGACTTTCGTTAACAACGATGTTACGACCATCAACTTCAGTACCATTCAAAGCTGCGATTGCTGCTTGTGCCTGGTCATCATTGGCCATTTCAACAAAGCCAAAGCCTTTGCTGCGGTTAGTGAATTTGTCAAGAACGATCTTGGCTGATACTACTTCACCATGAGAGGCGAAAAGATTAGAGAGGTCCTGGTCTTTCAGGTTCCAACTCAGGTTTCCTACGTAAATGTTCATTTTACTGAATTTTTATAAAAACAAATAAGTGCCAACAGTAAACAGTAACCGATGAACATTCACAGGACTGTGAGAAACGTTCAGGACTTGTGAAACTGAAAGAACACCAAAACAAGACAAAATAACGGATTTTTTTTTGAGATATTACCAAATTATTCAGGATGACTCTTTTGTAAACGTCAACTGCTTGATTTTTAATGCCTAAAATGAAAAAGCCCCTCATTTTGAGGGGCTTCAGTATCTCCAGGGAAGCTTATTCAGCTACCACTTCAAATTCAACTTCTGTAGAATGACCATTACCGAAATCGATAGTGGCTTTGTAAGTACCCAATTCCTTCACTTCATCCACAATACTGATCTTGCGGCGATCAATATCATATCCTCTTTGCTCACGAATAGCACGGCTCAGCTGTAAGGATGTTACGCTACCGAATATCTTACCACTTGTACCAGTTTTGGCACCCAGTTTCAGCGGACCTTCTTTCAGTTTCGCAATAACACTGTTGATCTCAGCCAGCATCTTGTCTTCTTTCTTCTTCACCTGCTTCAACCTTTCTTCCAGTTGTTTTTTATTGCTGGGACTATTCTCAACAGCCAGTTTACTTGGTAATAAAAAGTTACGGGCATAGCCGTTTCTTACTTTTACTACCTCGTTCACACCGCCGAGATTATCTACATCTTTAATTAAGATTACTTCCATTGTTTTCTTTTTGTTCACCAACCCAGTTTCGTTTTTAACGTTACTGTCTTCCTGTTTATACCAGGAGTTAGGGTGAGGTTATTTTAAAAGATCTGTTACGTAAGGCAATAAGGCCATCTGACGGGCTTTTTTTACCGCATCAGAAACTTTGCGCTGAAATTTCAGGCTGTTTCCGCTGAGGCGGCGTGGTAATAATTTACCCTGCTCGTTCAGGAATTTTTTCAGGAACTCCACATCTTTATAATCGATGTAGCGGATGCCATATTTTTTAAAGCGGCAGAATTTCTTAACTCGTTTGTCGCTTTTAATGGCGGTCAGGTATTTGATTTCGTTCTTTGCCATGGTATTAAGCCTCCACTACTTTTTCGGTTCCTGTTTTAGCGCCACTTCTCTTTTTCGCATTATACTCGACGGCGTATTTATCGAGTTTAGTGCATAAATGACGGAGCACAGCTTCGTCACGCAGAAGCTGGATCTTCAGCTTCTCATTGAAGTCGGATGACGCACTGTATTCCAGTACCCAGTACAAGCCTGTGGTTTTCTTCTGGATCGGGTACGCCAGTGATTTCAATCCCCATGCATTTTCTGCCACTACACTACCACCATTAGCAGTAACCATAGAAGCATACTTCTTTTGCTCAGCTTTGAATTCTTCATCACTGAGAACAGGGGTAAAAATCACCATCAATTCGTAATTGTTCATTTTACCTTTTTTGTGTTTAAATAATTCGGTTTATCCCACTGGACATCCCCTGCAAAGAGCAGAGAAAGAATCTGCGAACACAGATTTGGGGCGGCAAAGATAGGGATTGACGGCCAGAAAAGGGAGCTGGTCAGAAGGTTTTTTATGCTGGTGACAAGGGTAATCGTTCAACAAGCTCTATGGGAGGTATTGCTAAGCTTAACTCTTTGTTTTACAAGGCTTCTTAAAAACCTTTTAATCCAGGCTCCACCGATTTCAAAAAGACAAGGTAAGTAGGGAAGTGGTCACTATAGCCTCCGCGATAGCTGTTTCCGTCCCAAGTCCGCATCGGGTATCCTTTGTAGCGGCCCTTGTTTTCCACCATGAACTCCCGCTGGAAGATATGCTGCTGGTAAAAAAAGAAACCGGTTTGTTCTTTATCCAGGAAGGGTTGAGAAATGATGATCTGGTCAAAAAGTCCCCAGGCGTCCTGGTAAGCCAGGGTTCCTATTCCTTTTCTATATAACTCAGTCCAGGGATTAAATAAACCTCCGGGACGAACATCCTTTTGTTTGCCTTTTGCACCCAGCACATCTGCGACGCTGGCATTGATGGGGTCATCATTCAGATCACCCATAATGATAATTCTTGCATTCGGTTCCAGTTTGGCGATCGAATCAATATGATGTTTACAAACGGCGGCAGCAGCTTGCCGGGCAGGAGCACTACGCTGTTCACCGCCACTGCGACTGGGCCAGTGATTGACATAAATATGAACTGTTTCGCCATCCAGTTTTCCTTTTACCCATAAAATATCTCGGGTGAAATAAGCGTCTTTTGATCCGCCGGGTAACTGAACAAATAATTTATCACTGGCGTCAACCGTAAAATATTTAGGATTATATAAAAGGCCGACATCAACACCCCGGATATCCCGGGAATCATAATGAACGATCTTGTAATTTCTTTTCTCCAGCAGTTTATGACGGACCAGATCTTTTAATACCGTATCATTTTCTACTTCTGCGACACCCAGTATGGCTGGCCCGTCTGCATTGACTTCTTTCCCGATTTGCGAAATAACGGTGGCCAGCTTATTTAACTTGTCCATATAGACCGGGGTATTATAATTCCTTACCCCGATGGGCAAAAATTCTTCATCATTAGTGATCGGGTTATCTACCGTGTCATATAAGTTTTCAAGGTTATAAAAACTGATAACAGCAGTTTTATAATCTTTTTTTTGCGCCGTAGCAGACAGGCAGGAAACCAGCAAAAAAAACAGGTAGATAATTTTCTTCATAACCTATGATTAAAATCAGGGACGCAAACATACTGAAACAATAGAAGCGAAATGATGATAAAAAGATGCCTGTGGTTAATAAAATATTATGTGTCTAACTTTTTATTCCCTTACAACTTACACTCGTTAATTTTGCGAACTCGAAAAAACTATTTGCATGCTAAAATCAAGACTGCTGCTGCTGTTCCTTTTCGCCGGTTCGGTGGCCATGGCACAGGTTGACTCTACCTTAAAAAAAGATACTCTTATTAATGACGAGCTGAAGGACGGTGTGCTGGACAATATCCCAACCGTTTCCCTGGATGACAACGATTTGGGAGATGGCGGAAACCAAAACATTTCTTCCTTATTAACAGCTGGAAGAGATCCTTTCTATTCTGCCGCTTCGTTCAACTTCAGTGCTGTTCGTTTTCGTATCCGCGGGTATGATAATGATCATTTCAGTACGTACATGAACGGTATCCCGATGGATAACCTGGACAACGGGTTTACTCCATTTGGCCTCTGGGGCGGATTGAATGATGTGATGCGTAATCGTGATAATGTATGGGGTCTCCGTAATAATACGTTTGCGTTTGGTGATATTGGAGGCAACACGAATATCGATTCCCGTGCCAGCCGTCAGCGGGCACAGACCAGTATCAGCTATGCTGCTTCCAATCGTAATTACAATAACAGGATCATGCTGACCCATTCTACAGGTGTCAGCAAAAAAGGATGGGCTTTCACCTTAAGCGGCAGCCGTCGCTGGGCCGATGAAGGCTATGTGCCCGGCACTTATTATAATGGCTGGGGTTATTTTGCTGCGGTAGATAAACGTATCGGCCAAAACCACCTGCTTTCTTTCACTGCCTTTGGTGCGCCAACAGAAAACGGCAGGCAGGGTGCTTCTGTACAGGAGATGATTGACCTGGCAGGTACGAATTATTATAATCCCAACTGGGGCTACCAGAATGGAAAGAAAAGAAATGCCAGCGTTGGTAAAACACACCAGCCGGTATTTATCCTTTCTCATGATTTCCGGTTGAATAATAATACAACCATCACTACTGCTGCCGGCTATTCATTTGGCGACAGGAGTGTAACGGCACTGGACTGGTATAATGCGGCCGATCCGCGGCCTGATTATTACCGTTATTTACCCAGCTATACTTCCACCTGGGCCAGCACACCTGATGCGGCGCAAGGGTTGCAGTTGTACGACCTGATGAAGAACGATATAACGTATCGCCAGATCAACTGGCATAACCTGTATAATGTGAACAGGGCAAGTTTTGCCAGCATTAATAATGCAAATGGTATTCCCGGTAATACCGTCAGCGGAAGACGTTCCCGTTATATTATTGAAGAGAGGATCATCAACACACAGCGGTTGAACTTGAATTCTGTCATCAACACAAAATTTGGTGAGCATATTGAATTTACCGGCGGTGCTTCTTACCAGATGCAGAACAATCATTATTATAAAGAAGTGAATGATCTGCTGGGCGGAGAGTTTTATGTGAATGTGAACCAGTTTGCAGAAAGAGATTATCCTACCGACAATAATGCGATACAGTTTGACCTGGACAACCCTAACCGTATCTTATACCAGGGCGACAAATTCGGGTATGATTACAATATCAATATCAGCCGTGCTTCGGGCTGGGCACAGGGTGTTTTCAAATTCACGAAG
>JAEUVP010000218.1 GCA_016786805.1 Chitinophagaceae bacterium
CCTTTTTCCTTTTTCTCCACATCCAGCACCACTTTTTCCTTCGTCTGGCTTTGCAGGGCCACACTTTTTTGTTGCTTACGGCCTATTTGCTGTTCTTTACGTTTGGCAATCAGGTCCTGGGTTTCGAGTATTGTACTTACCTGTTTCAGGCGATACGCCCGGTAACTTTTCAGGTAAGTGATCCTTTTCACCGCATCATTAAAACTGCCAGCCGAAAAAATGAAATTCAGGTAATCATAAGAACTCCTGTTCTTATACGCATACACTACAGTTCTTGCATATTCTGCCTTTAGTGTATCTAACTGTTTAGTCAGCCTGTAAATTTCCAGGTTACTGAGATAGAGATCATCTTCGATCATTTTGATCTCTTTATTGATACTGTTGATATACCGTTCCTGCAGGTTGATCTTCCGGTTCAGTACACTCAGCTGGCTGAGGGCCTGCTTACTTTTCCCTTTGATCTGGTCATACATGCCCTGCATTTCCTTCAGTTCCTTCTGGATTTCCTGTCTCTCTTTTTCCAGTTGGGCTTTGTCCTGCGGTTGCGCATCAGCAGTAAAAAATCCGCTGGTTACAATAAGCAGGGTGAGGAGGATGTTTTTCTTCATAGTTTATAACAGGATGTGGGTGAATAAAACAGGGTGCGGAAAGATGCCTGAGTATAACGGTCGGCTGTAAAATAAATTTTATCGGTCAATTCAATTTATAATTTTTGGGCACTGAAAAAGGGAAGCTTAACGTTTCATTAAAGTCATATTGCTTGAAATCCATCTTTATATCGAGCTTCTTCTTTTCCGTCACCGTAACTTGCCTTTTGGTAGCAAAGCTGACCCCTTTCTTATTCTCATAATCACTATACGTAAGATAACAGGTACGGTTTCTCAACTCATCCACATCATCCAGCTTGCTGGCCTGTATCAATTTCCCTGATTTATCGACTGTCAGCAGATTTTTGAAAAAATCGCTGATACTGAGTAGGGTGATCGCATCATTATGCTGACTGTAAGAAACGATATTACTATCAAGAAAAACAGGGTTTCCCAAAAAAAGGTCTTGCAAGGAGCCAAGATCAAGCGGCAGGGCCGTCACCTCCTGGAGGTAGGATACGCTGCGGGCCGTATAGACATCATTCTGTTTATCTAATAGTTTTACCGAGTCTTTAGTGATATAAGCTCTCAACCCTTCAATACCCAGGATGGCCCTGACAGATATCCAGATCACACTATCTTTTTGCATACGGATATGGGCGGTGACATTATATTTCTTTCCATCCCCGTCATGATAGTCAACATCTACCTTGGCTGAAAAGGTATTGAAAGTGATTCTGTTCTTTTGAATACTGTTGAATGTTTCGCTGATGAAACGAAGGGAATCATCACGGGATGTGTCTTTGGATATGACTACTGTTGCAGTAGTATCTCTTGGCGCTACAGCTGTTTGTATCTTTCGGGTGGAGCGGCAGGAACTGAATACTATTACTATTGCTGTTAGTATAAAAACAAATCTGCTCATTCGTAATGTTTAGTGTTTACCTGTGTGACCAAATCCACCTGCATTTCTTTCGGTGGCTTCAATTTGCTCCGCGATTGTCCAGCTCATCTTTTCTACAGATTGCAGCACCACCTGGGCAATACGGTCACCCGGATGAATGACCTGGTCTTCCGCAGAAAGGTTGATCAAAATAATCTTAATTTCTCCCCGGTAATCCGAATCGATGGTGCCCGGTGTGTTCAAACAGGTAATCCCTTGCTTGATAGCCAGTCCGCTTCTTGGACGAATCTGTGCTTCATAACCTGCGGGTAATTCAATAAAAAGACCAGTTGGTATCAACGCCCTTTCCATCGGCTGAAGAGTAATACTTTCATCCAGGTGTGCCCTTATATCCATACCAGATGATCCGGCAGTGGCATAGCCCGGTAGTTCGTTGGGAGAGGTGTTGATGATTTTTACATTGATAGCTGGCATCCGGCAAAGATAAAGGATGAAAGCTAAAGGTTTCCGGGAGATAAAGCAGGGACCTATTTCTTCTGCAGCAATACAGTGGCATATGCCATCAGACCTTCTTCACGGCCCGCAAATCCCATTTTCTCGGTGGTGGTGGCTTTAATGGAAATATCTTTTTCCGTAATCCCGGCTATTCCCGCAATCGCTTTTTGCATAGCTGAAACATACGATTTGATCTTGGGAGTTTCAAGGCAAAGGGTACTGTCAATATTCACCACGGAGTACCCCTCATTACTGATGAGATCAATTGTTTTTTGCAATAATATCTTACTGTCAATATTCTTATACGTAGCATCGGTATCAGGGAAATGAACACCTATATCCCCGAGGCATAGAGCACCCAGCATCGCATCACAAATAGCATGCAATAACACATCGGCATCACTGTGGCCAACGGCTCCTTTATAGTGCGGAATATTAACACCCCCGATCCATAATGCTCTTCCTTCAGCGAGGCGGTGGAAATCAACCCCGGAACCTATTCGATAAGACATGTTGCTTATTTAATTACAAATATCCAAAAAAAACAGCGTCCCGTGGTTGCGGGACGCTGTCAGTATATGAATAACTTACTTTAAAATTATTTCTTCTCAGTTGCTGCACCACCATCAAGATCGAATATCAATGAGAAGCGCAGAGTGTTTGACAACGGATTGCGGCTAACACCACTTCCGGTTGGTAACAGGTAAGAGAAGTTAAGTCCGAAGATATTATACTTAACACCCAGACCGGCAGTAACATAACGGCGATTACCTTTGGTTCCATCTTCATGGAAATAACCTGCACGAAGAGAGAACTGGTTGTTGTAAACATATTCAGCTCCAAGAGAAACCTGGAACTCTTTCAGCTCTTCCCCAAAGCCATCAGGAGCATCGCCGAAGGAACCGAACCAGCCACCTACAACACCTTTTTTCCTGTAGTCAGCAATTTCCTGTGCTGTTGCATTCTGACCGGGAGGTGTGGGCACCATTAATTTATTCAGGTCAAGACCAAAAGTGATCTGGTTCTGATCATTGAATTTTTTTGTATACGTAGTTCCCAAGCCAAGGTTAGCAGGAATGAAGTCTTTCTGATCTGCATTATCAGTATAAGCGATCTTAGCACCTAAGTTAGACATAGTCGCACCGAAAGCCCAGCCACTACCAGCAGTTTTACCATCGTAGTAGAAACCGAGGTCAGCAGCAACAGAGTTACCAGCTTTAGTTACAACTGAGTTACCGGAGAAACCATTAGCCAGGTCAGAATTGATATAACGAAGTGTCAATCCCAAACCAGCTTTTCCAGACAGTTTACGGGAGTAACCTACTTCAACACCAAATTCACGGGGTTTACCGCTACCGATAGTACTTCCGTTACCATCAGTGAACTGGATGTTTCCGAGACTGAAATAACGAATACCTGCATGTAATGCCTGGTTTTCGTCAAACTTATAATATCCACCTAAAGAAGCGAGGAAAACATCATTTACCACGTCTTTCAGCCATGGAGTGTAGTTAGCAGATATGCCGCCTTTAGATTCGTTAAAGGCAACCTTTCCGATGTTCCAGAAACCAGAGTTGGCATCAGGTGAAGTAGCAACACCAAGATCTCCCATACCACCGGCACGGGCATCAGGTGAAATACGGAGGAAAGGAACAGCAGTGGTAACAACGTTGATCGGGTCAGCCTGGGCATTTACAGTGGAGGTGAAACCACAAAAAAGCAGGATTCCAGCAGTTAGTTTTAAAGCAGTTGGTCTCATTAGTATGTGTTTAATAATGGTGTAAATATATGGTTTTTGAGAAAATACAAAACTAAAATATCGGATTTTTATAGAAAACCAGTAAGGGGAAGATTTGCACTTCAGGCTTGCTGATTATCGGTATTAACGTTCTGAATTGTACTTTATTGCAAGGCCTTTTATTTTTTTTAACACCCGTAATCCGAAGGCCCATTTGCTTAATAACAACCCCCCGAAAATAGGGCAACCATATATATTTCCCCATGATTTTATTATGTTTTTATAGTAGTCATTCAAAAATCCGGGTTTGGAGCACCGGCATAGCAGTAGTTACCAGCAGCAGAAGGCCATTTATTAAAGGATCACCAGCTTTTCAATGACCTCCTTCTTCTTTTTATCGGGGGCTGTTACCCGCAATTTGTAAATGTAAACGCCCCGGCCGGGCTTATCACCAAATTCATCCCTGCCATCCCATTGAATTTCATCCGACCGGTTGCCGTCCGTGATGATCGTTTTCCGGATGGTTTTAATGACCCGACCTGTAACCGTCATGATCTGCAGGTAAACCTGTAACGGCTGGCCTGGTTTATTGTGCTCAAACCAGAAACTGGTATGGCTGGTAAAGGGATTGGGGTAATTCAGTACATGGTTTAATTTCAGTTCCTCATCATTGGCAACCGTGAATTCGAGTATGGCCTCATTTGAATTATTTAGTACATCCCAGGCTTTTATTTTCAAACTATGCGTGCCGGGTTCTAATGCCGGTAGCTGGAACCGGGCTGTTCCCTGCTGGTAGCTGTCCGGGTCACTTTGGTAAAAATCATTCAGGATGAAATAGCGGTTATTTTCATTGTCCAGGGTAGCCACAATATCATGACCAATACCCATCCCGGTGGTATTGATACCCGAAGAATCAGCCAGTTTGACGATCAGTACCGGATTTTCGTTAGTAATGCCCCCATTCACAAATTTTTCGTCATTCAGGTAGGGTTTTATTTCGGGTCCTTCGGCGTCGTTGCTGCTGTTATTTCCGACACCACCCACTATAAAATTGGTGAACGCTCCGCCGGCATCTGTTACCCCATTTTCTGCATACAAACTCAGTTTACCGCTTCCATATTGAAAGTTGATATCCTTGGGTACTTTAAAAGAAAATGAGAAAAGTCCGTTCTGTACGGTCGCTTTCCCTTTGAATAAACTATTGTTTTGTACCACAAAAGGAGTGACCTGGCTGGTAGGATCATTGGCCAGGGTATTGATGGTTTGGGGCTTATCAAAAACAACCGGGTACACAGCACCGTTGAAACCGGTAAGTACATTCCCCTGTAAGTCGGTCACTTCTCCTTCAATGGTTATTTTTTCAGTTGAGCTTAGTGTATCAGCCTGTGTCACCGGAATACCGTTTACTTTGGTTGCCCTTACTTTCAGTTGAGGAAATGCCAGTGTTACTGCAGGATCACCCAGTAAAGTAAACTTCCGGTTATTGGTCACATCGCCGGAAGTCTGGTAAGTGAAATTCTTTGCTTCCTTCACGGCATCGCCCAATGTTTTATACTTTCCGTTTGCATCGGCCTGCAAAGCCAGTTGCAGGTAATTATTATTCATGATCCTGTTACTGAATGCAAAAACCACCCGGGTGGTTGTCATCAATGCGATAGCACCAGTCTTTGGTCGCACTAAGATATTTTCACCGATGGAGTTAATAGCGGGATTATCATAAGGAGCAAAATCGCAGGTAGCGGTTATAAACAAAGGCAGTTTATCAGCATTGTTCCAGTTATTAACGATCTCCTGGTCCAGCACCGTTTCTTCGGCTAATCTCCTGGCACCACCATGCCCATTATAATTCCAGATCAGGGTACCATTATAGACCTGGTTATTGATGGCAATATTGGCCTGCGGGTAACTGCTGCCACCGGAACCACTTTCCTGCCGGAAAGCATCAAGATATATTTTTTGCTGGTTGAAAAATGGCAGAACGGTTGTAACGGTATTGGTAAAAATTTCTGCATCCTGCACATGCAGGTTTGCATCTTCGTCATCGGCAATAAACGTTAAATTATTACGCCAGGGGCCAAATGCCGGTTTGGCATAATAGGCAATCACCTTATCGACAAAGTTCTTTGCTTCATCGGTGTTCTTAGCCGGTACTCTTCCGATCCCGATATCAAGGTAATTAATGACCAGCCCGGAGTTGATATCTTCATTGTCGTCTAAAAACCCATAAAAATCATCTGATGCGTAGGTGGATAATGGATCAAGTGAAAAACTATTTTCCCAGGCTGGAACCAGGTTGGTATTATTATTCAACCTGTCTTTAGGATCATAAGAAGCATCGCCAAATAAGAGGAGATACTTTGGTTTATCCGCAGCGCTGGTACCAAACTTATCATAATACATTTTTACAAAATCCCTGATAGCAACAGGGTCAGGACTGCCGCTGGCAAATTCATTGAATACCTGGTCGGTAGTAACAACAACCGTACGCAAACTATTTTGTTGCTGGTGAAATTGTGCCAGCCGTTGTGCCTGCTGCAAAAAAGCAGGATAAGAAATAATAAGATAATCAGTGGCTGAAGCATTATGCAGGTCTTGCATATTGACCCTACCAATAGCAGCAGGTGCCCGGAAATTTGTATTGTTGAATGCTACATACTCCCTCAGTCGTGAAGCTGTATGCACGAACCGAAAATCCGAGCCGGACAGTGTTCCGGGCATTTGCACGGGAGTTAATGGATCGGTTATATCCCATACCTGTGTAGTTGCGGTTGCATTGCTTACTACAAAGCTGGCAATATTAGCAGGCCCTACACTGGACCAGTCACGAAATAACAATTGATCGATCCCGTCCAGGGAAAGATTGCGGCGGCAAAAAAGCTCAAACCAATTGAGCCAGCCCTGTGCATTGAAACTGCCGGGTATAAAGTTATAACTGACCAGCAGGTTGCTTTGCGTGGTAGTAGTAGTATATGTTGCAGTGGATTGCTGCGCAAAAAGGTCATAAATACCTCCATTCACTCCATTGATAAATGATTGTCCCAGTAATTGGTTATTTAACCGAAGATCAAAACGGCTGGCACCCCCCACCGAACGGGCAATGCATTGACTAATGACGGTAACCGGGGAATTGTTGGTAAGATTTAAAAGCCCTATTGCAAAATCCCGGGATGTTGTTTTGCCGGGTATATTGGCAAATTCTTCACCATACCATTCACGGCCGCTGGCTAAAAAATTAACGGTATCCAGTTCATGAAAATACCGTTCTGAAAAACTAGTTACTGTAGTATTGGGAGAAGTAATAACGGCTGAAGTGCTCACTCTTTTCCCGGTTCCACCAACTGATAAAAAATAAAAGGACCGGTCGCTGTAAAGGTTTTTTTTATGAACAAACCGGAGATTGAAGGAATCCTTAACCCAATGATCAGGACCGGCAGCATAAAAAAGAATATAATCAGACCCATTCAATATGCCATCGCCTCCATCCACGACCATAATGGCATTTTCCTGCAGGTCGTCGGTCCAGGGCCCTGCATTGGCTTCGGCCAGCATTTGCCCGCCGTTTCCAAACAGGCGTATGGAGTTGGAGGCGAGGCCACCTGTTGAAATACCCAGGTTATTCAAAAAAGGGATATCCATCCTATATACACCCGCTGATTTGATAGCCAACTTGTACCAATTACCCGAAGACAACACGGAACTGGCTTTATAGGTACGTTGAGAGGAGGCCGTCAATGACAACAAAAAGACCCCCGCAGCAACTATAAGCCAGCGTTTTGACATGAGTACAAAATTCAGGATAAATGGGGATTTCCCCCGTCAAAAAAAGTAGTTATGCGTAACAATTTATTTTTAATCTGTCTATATTCGCAATTCGCGGTAGTAAAATTTTTGCCCTGTGCAATATTTTAACCTCAGGCGGCGTTAAAACTATTCCAATTCATAGGTTTATGCAAAAAGCAATGAAAGTGAAAAACTTAGTAATCCTCTTATCCTGTGTGATGCTGCTGGCATCCTGTAAAAATGGCCTTTTTAATAAGAATAAAAAGTCCAAATCCGATGTAACCGGCTGGAACTACAATGACAAGAACATGGGTGGCTACCAGGTGGCCAAATCCAAAGAACAGGGCCTCGGGCCAGGTTTGGTTTTTGTTCAGGGTGGTACCTTCACCATGGGACAAACAGACGAAGACGTAATGGGCGACTGGAATAATATTCCCCGCCGTGTATCTGTTCCTTCGTTCTACATTGATAAAACTGAAGTAGCCAATGTTCACTACCGTGAATATTTATTCTGGCTGCAACGTGTATTTGACCCTTCTGATCCTGCCAACCAACCTATTTTGGATGCAGCACTTCCTGATACGTTAGTATGGAGAAGTGAGTTGAGTTATAACGAACCATTGGTTGAGTTCTACCTCCGCCATCCCGGTTTCAATGACTATCCTGTGGTTGGTGTGACCTGGAAACAAGCTCATGATTTCTGCTTATGGAGAAGTGACCGTGTGAATGAAGGTATCCTTTTACAAAAAGGTTTCATTAATAAACAAGGAATTCAAGGACAGCAACAGGAAAATAACTTTACTTCCAAATCATATTTACTGGGTCTGTACCAAACCGCCCCTGGTAAAGGTGCTACTTCTAAAAAGAAGAATGAGCTGAGAACTCCGCAAGGCCAGGCAAGGACTACAGTAACTATGGAAGATGGTATCATGCTGCCTGATTACCGCCTGCCTTTCGAAGCAGAGTGGGAATATGCAGCCTATGGCCTGATCAACCAAAACCCCCGCCCTTCTGCTAAAGAAGGTAAAAGAGGGGAGGAATTACAATCTAACAAGCAAATTTATCCCTGGTCCCATAATGTAAATGGTCTTCGTGACACCCGCCGCGGAAGCTGGCAGGGTCAGTTTCTCGCCAACTTCAAAAGAGGTGGTGGTGACGTAGCCGGTGCAGCCGGTGGTTTGAATGACCGTGCTTTCTATACAGCTCCTGTAAATTCTTTCTATCCCAACGGCTTTGGTATCTACAATATGGCTGGTAACGTTAGCGAGTGGGTTCAGGATGTTTATCGCCCTATGACATTAATGGATGCTGATGATGTGGCTCCTTTCCGTGGTAATAAATTCAGGACCATTGCTAAGAATGAAAACGGCGAAGCTGAGATTGATAGTACCGGTAAAGTAAAGATGAGAGATGTTACCGATGCAGAAAGCAAAAATCGTCGTAATTATCAAAGAGGTAATGTAATCAACTTCCTGGATGGTGATACCCTTTCACAGGCATCTTATGGCTATGGTTTGACCACTCTGGTTAGCGATAAATCAAGAGTATATAAAGGTGGCAGCTGGAATGACAGAGCTTATTGGCTAAGCCCCGGTGCCCGTCGTTTCCTGGAAGAAGACCAGGCGATGAGTACATTAGGTTTCCGTTGTGCGATGGACCGGATGGGTAGCCCTGAAGGTAACA
>JAEUVP010000168.1 GCA_016786805.1 Chitinophagaceae bacterium
ACCTATTATTATGTAATTGATCCGAAAAATGGCCGCAGCAAGCTTGCCGGTTATGTGGATGTAATACGATAAGCCCCATGAAGAAATTATTTATAACAGCAGCTATTGTATTGAGTGGAAGTCTCGCCCTGTTGGCGCAGCAACGTCCTCATTATACCCAATACATTATTAACCCTTATATCATCAATCCCGCTATTACCGGTATTGAGAATTATACTGATGTCAAGATTGGCGTAAGAGATCAGTGGGTGGGATTGAACGGAGCCCCGAAGACAACCTATATTTCTATACACGGACCTTTAGGTAAAAATGACTACAGAACATCAGCCACTTCTTTTGAAGTGCCCGGTGAGAACCCGAGGGGCCGGGCCTATTGGGAAACATATACAGCAGCAGAACCGCATCATGGTATCGGTCTAAATATTATCAATGACCAGACAGGAAGTTTCCGTTTCTTCTCTGCCAGTGCCACCTATGCGTATCATTTAGGGTTGAATCCGACAACAAACCTCTCAGGAGGGTTCTCAGCAGGTATTACTAAAGTAAGTATTGACAGGAGCAAGCATGATTTTAATGGTACGGGAGATCCCAGCGACCCGGCCGTAGGATCTGCTTTCAGCGGAGAACTTACAAAGGTAAAACCCAATATTGGTTTTGGACTCTGGTTGTATTCCCGTGATTATTTTGTAGGCTTCGCTGCCCAGCAGATCATGCCGCAAACGATCAGTTTTGTAGATGATAACACCGCTATTCTTACAAAAGGAAGATTTGTTCCGCACCTTTTCCTCACCGCCGGTTACCGGTTCCTGCTGAATGATGATGTGAATGCAATCCCTTCCCTGATGGTGAAATATATCAAAGGAAGTTCCCTGAAAGAATTTCAGCCGGAAGCAAATCTTAAACTGCAATACCGTGATCTTTTCTGGGTCGGTGGTAGTTACCGCTACCAGGACGGATATGCCGGAATGCTCGGGATGAATGTAAAGAATTCATTTAATATCAGTTATTCTTATGACAGGACCAGTAATAATATCCAGTTAAATGCATTTAACCGCGGCACCCATGAAATTGTACTAGGGTTCCTGCTGGGGAATAAATACAGCGAAGCTTGTCCCCGCTGTTATTAAATTGATTATCCTGTTTGGGCATTAAACTTTTGAATTCTTATACGGTCAACACCCCCGGTATCTTATAATCATCCTGCATCCTGAGTAAATTCATCTTTCGTATAGTTTTATTGCAGCATTTTGCTGCTAACGAGATTGCTTATGAGAAGGATTTTATTCCTGCTGTTACTCTTTTCATTTTCCCTGCCCGTCTATTTGCTGGCGCAGGATTATTCTAATAAAGGAAAGGATTTCTGGATCATTTATACGGGCCATATTGATGGAACCAATTCGAGAATGGCCCTGTATATTACATCGGATCAGAATGCAACAGGAACATTATCAGTTGGAGGGAGTACGCTTAATTTTACTGTAACCGCCAACCAGGTAACCACCCTGCGGTTAACAAACACATCAACACCGGCCAATTCGCTTGCCTACAATCCACAGGTTACAGGAACCGGTGTCAACAGGGGTATTCATATTGTAACTGATAAGGATGTAGTTGTTTATTCGCATATATTGAATGCAGCCCGTTCCGGTTCAACTTTAGTATTACCTACAAAAGTATTAGGCCGGGAATATTTTGTTTCTTCATATAGTTCTATCGGTGGGGGAAATTCAAAATCGGAATTTGCAATTGTAGCAACAGAAGATAATACAACTGTTGAGATCACACCAAAAGTTGCCGATGCCAACAACAGCAATCCTGCAAACACTCTGTTTACGGTTACACTGAATAAAGGGGATGTATACCAGTTTCAGTCTGCTAATAATGCTGACCTGACGGGTTCTTTTATTAAATCTGTAGCTACTGCCGGTTCGCCCTGTAAGCCGATCGGGGTTTTTGCAGGTTCCACCTGGACCGCGATGGGTTGTGCAGGAGCAGGCTCAGGCGATAACCTGTACCAGCAATTATTTCCGCTTGTTTCCTGGGGCCAGTTCTATATCACGGCACCCTTTAAGTTAAAGTCGTATGATATCTTCAGGGTGATGGTCAAAGATCCTGCAACCAGTGTACAGGTCAATGGAGTTGCGCTCAACCCGGCCACACTGATCAATGGGACTTACTATGAGTTTAATACCATTGGCAATAATAGTTCCCGCATCATTACTGCTGATCAGCCTGTTTGCGTGGTACAATACATCGTTACACAAAACTGTGATAATGTAAACAGCGATCCGGAAATGATCGTTCTTAATCCTATTGAACAAACGCTAAGTGATATAACTGTTTTATCTGCCAGGAATGATCTTACACCACCTAATACGAATATCACCCGGCATTTTTTAAACATTATCATTAAGACCAGCGGGTTGAGCAGTTTGAGAATTGACGGGGCTCCTTATACAGCTGTGCCGGTGGCAATACCGTCTACACCTTATTCATATATCCAGGAAGAAGTTACCACTTCCACAGCCACCAACCCATCTCACCGTATCTTTTCCGACAGCGGTTTTGTTGCTATTGCCTATGGGTATGGTAATGTGGAATCATACGGCTACAATGCAGGAACGAATGTACGGGACCTGTACCAGTTTGTTTCTGTGCAGAACCAGTATGCCACCGTTTCTTTTCCTGCGGCCTGCAAAAGTTCTCCTTTTTATTTCTCTATGACATTCCCGTACCAACCCACGCAGATAGTTTGGGATTTTTCAGGACTTTTTACAAACGTCACGATCACTAATCCTGTTTATGACTCAACATGGTTTGTGAATGGCCGCCAGTTATACCGCTATAAATTACCTTCTACTTACACGATCAATACCGCAGGAACATACCCTATCAAAGTAATCGCCCAAAATCCGACCCCAGATGGTTGCAGTGGAGAGCAGGAAATCAATTATGAATTACAGGTTTTCAACCCACCAGTAGCGGATTTCACGTACACCCCGGTTTGTTTTCCAGATCCTGTTCAGTTCGCAGATAATTCAACCACGGGTGGCAGACCGGTAATCCAGCGTTTCTGGGATTTTGGCGATGCCAGTACCTCTGCTGTCAATAGCCCTTCACATGTTTATGCCACAGCGGGATCCTATCCTGTAAAATATGCATTGATCACTGATGTGGGATGTCTTTCTGATACTACTGTTCATCCTGTTACCCTGTTGCCCTTGCCTCTTGCTGCTATTAGCGGCACTACCGCAGTTTGCCAGAACGGTTCCTCTCCGTTAATAAGTTTTACCGGTTCAGGAGGAACAGCACCTTATACATTTACTTATACTATTAATGGCGGGGCCACTCAAACAGCGACCACTACGAGTGGCAATACAGTTTCCGTAACGGCTCCGACTGTTGTAGTGGGATCATTTACGTATAACCTGGTTAGTGTGCAGGACGCAAGCCCGGCTACCTGTTCCCAACTGCAAACAGGGTCTGCCGTGGTAACTGTAAATCCGCTTCCAACTGCTTCCATCAGCGGAACAACTTTTGTTTGTAAAAATGCTGCTGCTCCAGTAGTGACATTTACCGGTGCATCAGGGACTGCTCCGTATACTTTCACGTATACTATAAATGGCGGGAGTAATCAAACCGTCACCACTGTGAGTGGTAATTCAGTAACTGTTCCGGTGCCAACCGGTACAGCCGGTTCTTTTACGTATAACCTTGTTAGTGTTATGGACGGAACTGCAACGGCCTGTAGCCAGGGTCAGACTGGTAGTGTTGTTATTGTTGTTAACCCACTGCCCACTGCTTCGATTACAGGTACAACAATCATTTGC
>JAEUVP010000535.1 GCA_016786805.1 Chitinophagaceae bacterium
ATCTTCGATCTCCGTCATGGAAATGAATTTACTATCCGGTTTATTTATTTCCTAGATTATAACCAGCTTCGCAAAAAACACTAATTCACTTTAAGTACTGTATTTTCTACGATGGCAAAGACGTTATCTTGCTTTCCGGGATCAATGCCATGTGTACCTGTAAACCGGCTAAAGGCAGGCAATACTGCAAACTGCTCCGTAAAATAAAAGCAAGGGAAATGCAGCGATTGTTTGCCTGGTCCTTTAAGGCTTATACCCGGATGAATATGGCCGGAGAAATAAAATAAACCTGTGCCTGCTGCGTTTGTATCAACAGCAGAAAGGTCATGGCAAAAGCAAAAACTATTTACTATATATTTTTCATTAGAGACGTCGATGTCCGCTTCTTCATACCAGCTGTCGTGAAGAATATCGTGATTTCCTTTTATTAATTTAATTTGTAAAAAATGAAGATCCGCTCTCCATTTTTTAAATAAATCCAGCTCTTTGTTTGATTCACTATGAAACAGGTCACCAACGATGATCAGCTGTTTGGGTTTGAACAACTGTACCAGGCTGACCAGTCTTTGAAGATCTTCTTTATACACATTTTGAGGAACGGCGATACCTGATTTACGGAAATGCCCGGTTTTACCAAAATGAAGATCACTGAGTACAAGGGCTGATTGTTCTTCCCAGAATATTACCCTTCCGGGATGTAATACCAGCAGCTGTTCTTTTAGTTTGTAGGATTGCATCGGGGCTGGAAAATTAACCTGTTTGCCATCAAAATCGAAGATTTATTTTTCCTTTTTTAAAAGGATTGAATTATTTTACTACACTTGTACTACTATAATTTTTACCAAAGTAAACACCTCGTATGAGACGTATCTTATCCCTTTTTCTTATTACGGTCATTAGCCTGTCTTCAATCGGGCAGGCCAATTTTAGTAAAGCCCTGGATCTGTTACTGAAGGAAAATAAAAGAACACAGGCAGCCAGTATGCTGAATGAATTGACCAATTCTCCCACTGACGGCCCGTCTGCATTGCTCACCCTTGCCATGATAGAAGCAGGGAATGAACATTATGGTCTTTGTTTTGAATACCTGCAACGGTTTTTTGCTAAAACAGATAATCCTTATCCTTATATCTATGCCTTCTGGACATCCGGGGCATTTGGGTCAACAGTGAGCGGGAAAGCGTATACTAAATTCATCGAAGACCTGATGAAGGATCCTAAGGCTCCTTCAACACTAAGGGCCATGGCTGCAGGCAACCGGGCTTCAGCCGTTTTTCGTGAAGGAGATATCAAGGAGTCTAAGGAATTATACAACCAGTATGGCGAAATTTCCAATTGGAGCACGGTTGGAGTTTTTGAAAATGTATCTGGAAGTGGATTCAATAAAGAACACGGAGTGCTGGAGCATCCGCACAAAACCTATGTGTTTAAAAACAACAAGGGAGCTGATGTAAAATGGTTCCCGATGGGTCATAACCTGGGGCACTGGTATGACTTCGAATATCATTATGATATCAGTAATGCATTGATCTATGCACAGAGTTTTGTAAACAACCCTGCGGCCCGTCAACT
>JAEUVP010000536.1 GCA_016786805.1 Chitinophagaceae bacterium
TCTGCGCTTAGTTCAGTAACTTGCTTAAAATTGTAGAATATGAAAAGATGGAGTTCTGTTTTCCTGCTGGGACTGTTGACGATGGCGGGTTGTGCCCAGAAAAATGATGGCCTGGAGACTTCGGCCAATACCAATACTTTATTGTGGAAAATCAGTGGCAAGGGATTGTCAAAACCTTCTTATCTCTTCGGCACCATCCATATGCTTTGCGGGGATGATGCTGTCCTGAGCGACAATATGAAAAAAGCCATCAAAGCGGCCGATGAAGTGTACCTCGAAATTGATATGGACAACCTTATGGAAATGTTTGGTGCCATGGCTAAAATGAAAATGACCGGTGACACCACCTTACAAGACCTGCTGAGCCCCGAAGATTATACATTGGTAAAAGAGTATTTTGAAAGCAGGGAGTCCATGATCCCTTTTTCCATGCTGCAAAGTTTTAAACCTATCCTCGCAGCTTCCACGCTGGAACAATCCAAACTGCCCTGTGATAATATGGCAGCAATGGATCAGATAGTAATGCAGGAAGCGAAGGATAATGACAAAGAAGTAAAAGGACTGGAGACCATGAGTTACCAGGCGGGTATGCTGGACAGCATACCGTATAAAATGCAGGCCGAGCAATTGCTGAGTTATGTAAAGAACAATGGCAAATCAGATGACGGGTTAGAAATGAAAGATATGCTGAAAGCCTATAACGACCAGGACCTGCAAAAATTAGAAGAGATGATGACCAAGGCCGATGCCGGTATGTCGGGCTTTACTGAAATATTATTGTACAACCGTAACCGCAACTGGGTTAAAAAGCTGAATGGGCTCTTACCCAAGAAAGCATTAGTGATTGCGGTGGGGGCGGGGCACCTGCCCGGCGAGCAGGGTGTTATTAACCTGCTGCGCAAAGAAGGCTATACTGTAGAACCGGTGGAGAATAAATTGAATAAGGCGAGGGAGATATAATTGGTACAAGGTCAAAGCCAGTGGGTGGATTGTCCTAACGACAATACTAAATGTATAACATTAAAAGATTGGTTTTCAACAGCTGCGGTTTTTAGTAACTTCTGTCTAATAACATCAAAATACGAGTTATGCGTAACCATAAGACAATCCTCTAATGTTCGGACTATTCAAAAAGACAAGTTGGAAAATCGACGGAAAAGTTTTTGACTTTTTCGATAAGCTTTTTAAACAGTTGCCAAGCGAATTTCATTTTTTATCAGACGGACTTAATAAAGGACTCTATAGAAGGTATTCTGTGAACTTCGCTATGAAAGGACACCATTACACAATTGCCTTTGATCCATCACAATCGGACAAGTCAATGACAAAGGGAAAACAGTTTGAGCTTCAAAATATTTTAGTAATACAGGACGCCAACGAATTCAATCTAAACATAACAGTTTATGAAGGGATTTGGGTAGGTTTCGAAATAAAAAAAAATATTATTGAGTTTAAAAATTTTCGGTTTGACCTAACGAAGCTTCATAAAGATAAAAACAAGTTTGCAAAAGACAGTAAAATTGAAAAATTAGTCAGTGGATTTTCTTCGAACAATTTAGACCTGAACGACCTAAGTGAATTTGAAGTTGACGGACAACTATATTATCAAATAAAGGATTTAGAAGACGGCAATTATATTGCAATTGACAACAAGGGGCAAGTTTTCGGTTTAATTCGCGACCCATATAAAATTGAACTAATCAACAAATCCATTAAACAATTTGTAGACGACGTTAATTGTGGTCAGTTTGACTTTGACAAATATCTTAATGGACAGAGTGACTAAAATGAAAATTCAGATTATCTATATTCTTTTAGTTCTTCTTATTTTTTTCTCCTGCACTGAGAAAAAAAAGCAATTTGTTCATCAGTTTGATAGAACAGAAATATTAGAGAGGAAACACAAATTCTTTTACAGTTCTTATAACTTGATTTTGACACCCAATAATAAAGTATTCTTTCACCGCAAAGACTCTTTACTAAATTGTTGTGACACTGGTGAAGACTATGATTTTCCTGACTACATTGGACTAAATCCAGTTGATTTAGTTTTAATCAACAAACAAGACTTAATAAAAAAGATCCAAGCAGCTTCAATACAGAAAAGAGATGATAAGCATTCAATTCAAATTGCCCTATATTCTGACACAATAAGAAGTCCTGACTTTAAAAACATTCTATCACTTATGGACAGCTTGCATTTTGATAATTTTGATGTCCGACTAATCACTGAGGAAGAAAAAGTAGTGATTAACCACAAAGAAAATAATCAACCTTATAACTTTTATAAAGTTAGTTGGACATCTCGTTTTTCAAATACTCGTTTTCCTCCGCCGCCGCCTGAGGAAACCAAGTAGGCTGCATATTCACCATTTGAAGGAAAATAACTAACCACGATGAGTCTCTTCCAGAAGATTCGGTTAAGAAAAAAGACAAATCTAATGTTGACAAAAGAAGAACTGCAAAAAATCATTGATCAATTTGACGAAGACGATCTGAAACGACAAGGGGTTTTCGGAATCTTACAATATGGTGGTGGCTCAGACGAAAGTTTCATAAGAGCGAACAAAGAGGGACTTGAATTATTTGCACTTCAACTTTTAAAATCAGCAAGAGATACAGAGTCTATACTTTTGGACACAGAAAAAAAGAACATCCCATTTGAGTATGACGACAATTGGGTTGATGAAAATAGTGACACATTTATTCAGTATGTAGAACCTGTTGCAGATAAACAAAAGTTAAACCCTAAAAGTGAATACAAATCAACAATTGCAGGTAAGCTGATGCCCATTGGTTGCGGGCTCATCGCAATAATCTTAGTAATCTCTGTTATTGTAGGGCTTGTGACAGTTTTCAATTGGCTATTTTGATACCCCCTAAATTATCTATTAGTAAGCAAGCCAGTGCAACCGACTCACCTTTTGATGGAAATAACTACCACTACGAATCCCTTCCAAGCAACTCATTTAAGAAAAATGATTTACATTAGGCCATCATCCAAAACAACAGCTTAGCATGATACAATCGAGTTCAGCATTTTCAGATTCCAAGAAACATTTTTTGATCCTGGATGCCTTGCGGGGAGTGGCCGCCATCGTAGTCGTTTTATTTCATATCCTGGAAGTGTATTCAGGCGGTGATCATGTGAAACAAATGATCAATCACGGCTACCTCGCTGTTGATTTTTTCTTTATGCTCTCCGGGTATGTAATGGCCCATGCCTATGATGACCGCTGGGGCAGCATGTCGTTAAAAAGTTTTTTTAAGCGGAGGCTGATCCGGTTGCATCCCATGATCATCCTGGGCATGACGATCGGGGCCATCTGTTTCTATTTTGGAGAATCAGCTTATTTCCCCAAGATCGCCGGTACGGAACTATGGCAATTATTGCTGGTACTGGTCGTTGGCTACACGTTAATCCCCATTCCTCCATCCATGGATATACGGGGATGGAATGAAATGCACCCTCTCAACGGGCCCGCCTGGTCTTTATTCCTGGAGTATATTGCCAATATCCTGCATGCATTGGTATTGCGAAAATTATCCAAAACAGTCCTTTCCATTTTAGTAGCTGTTGCAGCCCTGGCATTGATTCACCTGGCAGTAACAAGCCCGGGTGGAGATATTATTGGTGGCTGGTCTGTTGAACCCGAACAATTACGGATCGGTTTTACCCGGCTTTTATTCCCCTATATGGCCGGCATGTTGCTGCGCAGGGTTGTAAAACTGGGCAGTGGCAAAAACACTTTCCTGTTCAGCAGTTTATTATTAATAGCCGCACTGAGCTTTCCAAGGGTTGGCGGGCATGAAAACGTTTGGGCCAACGGGCTGTATGATTCGCTGACGGTGATACTCCTGTTTCCGGTTATTATCTATGCCGGTGCCATTGGTGAGATCAAACACCGTGTTACCGAGAAGGTTTGTACATTTTTGGGTGATATTTCATACCCCGTTTATATTATTCATTTCCCATTTGCTTATGTTTTTTATGCCTGGGTAACAGAAAATAATATCCCGCTGGGGCAGGGTTTGCTCGCAGGATCAGCCATGCTGGTCATGACGATTCTGCTATCCTATGCCGCCCTGAAATGGTATGATGAACCGATCAGGAAATGGCTGGCCAAACGGTTCATGAGCTCAAAGAAATAAAGTATCGCATCAACAACTTATCGGAAGAAAAATAGAAACTATATAAAAGTCCGGCTCTGCGAAACTTGCAGTTTCGCAGTTGTATTATATCGCCCTTGGCGATCATACAGTACGAAGCATATCCCGGATAAATAATTTATTTTGCTCAAAATTTAACTCCATGCTCACCGCCATCCATCCCAAAATTCCCATGCGAAATAAAGCTGTGACAAAAGATTTTTATATCCACCAGTTAGGCTTCCGGCCATTGGGGAATGCGGACTATGATGGTTATTTAATGCTGCAAAAAGATACGATTGAGCTCCATTTTTTTGAATTCAAAGAGCTTGATCCGAAAGAAAATTACGGGCAGGTCTATATCCGGACGGATGATATTGAGAACCTGTATCAATCATTACTTGAGAAAAAAGTAAGCATACACCCGGCAGGGCCGTTGCAACTGAAACCCTGGGGGCAAAAGGAATTTTCGCTGTTGGATCCTGATAATAACTTGCTGACCTTCGGGCAGGCAATGTAAAAGCTACAACAGCCAATAAGCTTACGCTATGGAAGCCTTATTGTATTTATTCCGGTATTCAACAGGAGAGAGGCCGGTTATTTTTTTAAAGGTGGTGCGGAAAGCCTTGGTATCATTATAACCCACTTCATACATCACTTCATTGATATTCTTGCGGCTGGTCTCAAAACCTTTCTTGGCCGCTTCGATCTTTACCCGTTGTATATATTCCACCACCGTATTCGCCGTAGCTTTTTTAAAACGTCTTTCGAGATTTCTTCGCCCCAGGGCCAGCATATCCGCCAGTTGGTCCACCGTGATCTTGTCATTATAATTCCGTTCAATAAAATCTTGTGCTTTTTTGATAGGTTCATCTTCATGGGTCTTCTGCCCGTTGAACATAATGAAAGGAGACTGGCTTTCCCTGTCTATATCGATCATAAACGTTTTGGCAATGCGGATGGCCACATCACGGCCGGCATATTTTTCGATCAGGTAAGCCAGCAAATTCAGGAAAGAATAAGCACCGCCGCTTGAATAGATCCCATCTTCTTCGGTCATGATGCGATCATCCACCAATATCACTTCGGGGAACATGGCCCTGAACTGGTTGGCTACGATCCAGTGAGTGGCGCATTTCTTCCCGTTCAGCAAACCGGTGGAGGCCACAAAGAAAGCAGCAATACAAAAGCTAACGAGTTCCGCACCTTTCTTATACTGTTCTGTTATCCAGGGGAGAAAAGCAGCATTCGCTTCCATAGCTGCCGGCAGGTCGCCATGCATGGCAGGAATAATAATGATGTCTGTTTTTGTTACCTCACTGATCAGCACATCTGGTTGTATGGTGTACAATCCATTCCGTTGCGGCACTTCCCGGGAAAGTCCCACTAATTGTATTTTAAACAACGGTTCTTTACCCATACCGTGAAGGATATTATTCACTTCCGTCAGTATCTGTTGTGATCCGTCAATATTGGGCAGGCTGCTGTGTCCAACAGGTATAAGTATGGAAATATGTTTCATTGCTGGTTGTTTGATGATCAAATGTAGGAAATTGGTTTGTCGCAATCAACCCCATGGATTGCCGCATTAACACCCTGTCTGGTCGAAACAGGTTGTTTAGGTTTGTTAGCAGAAATAGCATTATGCCAATTACCTCTGCCAACAACTGTATTGTTTTTGAATCAATGAACGCAACAGGCGTTGAACTGATCCATTTATTAAAAAGCACCGCTGAAGCGAAGGTCAATATGGTTCCTTTTGAAGGAAGCTGGACAATAGCCCAGGTGGCTGATCATATTACTTTATCCAATACTTCCATTGCAAAGGCTTTATCATTAGCCGGAACTCCCATTAACCGGGCCGCGGATGAACGGGCCGGGGAACTGGAAGATATTTTCCTGGATTTTTCCAAAAAGTACAAAGCTCCTGGTTTCATTATACCCACCCAAGATGTGTATGAGAAAGAAGAACTGATCAATCAGTTGGAGCAATCCTTTACTGCGATAAAAGAAGCTAGTAGTACCGACCTGGCAGTATTGATCAATCACCCCGCTTTCGGGGATATCAGCAAACTGGAGATCCTGTATTTTGTGTGGTTCCATACGCAACGGCATTTGCAGCAGGTAAAAAATATTTTGTATTACCTGGAGGGAAAACAGCAATGAAGTTGTTATCAAGAATGTATTGTATGATCGAAGTATTTAAAACCAATGTGGACGAAGTGAACGAGGCCCGGAAGATGATCGGGTTACTGAAGGAGCATTTCCCTGCCAGCAGGATCAATATTGACCTGCATGATTGCGATAAGGTGCTGCGGCTGGAGGGACTGGATTTTCATCCGGTGCAGGTCATCACATTGATGACGGAAAATGGATATAACTGTAGTATATTAGAATGACCGGTGAATACCTGCAACCGTATTCATCCTTGTAAACTAATCAACCAACTAAAACAACCAACATGAGTGTTCTTATTACGATTGGCCTTGTACTGGCCGGTATCATTGCCCTTTTTCTTATCGTCGCTCTGCTGACCAAAAAAGAATGCCGGCTGGAAAAACAAATTGTGATCAACAAACCCAAACAGGAAGTATTTAATTATGTAAAACTGATCCGTAACCAGGAACAATATAGTGTGTGGGTGATGAAGGATCCTAATATTAAGATCGTCTATACGGGGACTGACGGAACAGTTGGTTTTATTTCATCCTGGGAAAGTAAGGACAAGAATGTGGGTATTGGTGCCCAGGAAATCATAAAGATCAATGAGGGAGAAAGTGTAAATATGGAGATACGTTTTAAAAAACCATTTGAAGGAACCAACTGGGCTACCACTACGGTAACCGCCATCAACGGATCGCAGACCAGCGTCAGCAATGTATTTACCGGCAAATCAAAATTCCCGATGAATATCATGAACCTCTTTATGGAAAAACTGGTGGGTAAGGATATGCAGCAAAACCTGGTGAATATGAAACAGCAACTCGAAAAATAAATTACCTGCTAATTTAATACAACGATATGCAAAAAGCCGCTAAAAATACCGATGAATTCATAGCCGGTTTCCCGAAGGAAACCCAGGAATTACTCAACAAGATCAGGGCCATTATTCAGAAAGCTGCACCCAAAGCAACGGAGACCATCAGCTATGGCATACCCACTTTTGTGCTGGAAGGAAACCTGGTGCACTTCTCCGGTTATAAAACACATATTGGTTTTTATCCCGGTGCCGCAGGTATTGAAGCCTTCACCAAAGAGTTATCAAACTATGTGACTTCCAAAGGAACCGTACAATTTCCGTTGGATAAACCATTACCTGTTGGACTC
>JAEUVP010000542.1 GCA_016786805.1 Chitinophagaceae bacterium
GCAACATCAGCTACACTTACGATTACAGGCGTTACAGCAGGAATGAATAGTTACCAATACCGTTGTGTGATAACGAATCCCTGCTCATCCGTTAATTCGAATAATGTTACCCTTACCGTAACAGCGGTCGCGACAATCAATACACAACCGGCCAACAGTACTGTTTGTGCAACAGGTAATACAACCTTCTCAGTAGCTGCAACCGGGGCTACCGGTTACCAGTGGCAGGTGAATACCGGCAGCGGATTTACGGATATTACGAATGGAGCCCCTTATTCAGGTGCCACCACTGCTACACTAACCATAACAGGTGTGGCAGCTAATATGAACACATATCAATATCGTTGTGTGCTCACAAGTTGCGGCCCTGTATTGAACTCCAATGCTGCAATACTAAGCACTTTTGCAGCTGCTGTTGTTTCATCACAGCCGTCCTCTGCGGCTGTTTGCCAGGGAACAGGAACAACGTTTACGATCACAGCTTCCGGAGCTGTTACGGGTTACCAATGGCAGGTTAGCTCTGATGGAGGTGCTACTTATAACAATGTAACTGGTGCAACAACCGCTACACTGTCATTAGCGATTATAACATCAGCAATGGATGGTAACCGTTACCGCTGCGTGGTCAGTGGTAATTGTAATACGGCCAATTCCAATCCGGCTGTACTCACAGTATATCCATTACCTGTCTTTACGATCGGGGCCGTAGCGCCTCTTTGTGTATCTGATCCTGCTGTCACGCTGACAACATCATTTGCCGGTGGAAGCTGGTCAGGTGCAGGAATGCAGGGAAATGTATTTACCCCTTCCCAGGCAGGAGTGGGTGCTGCCTTAGTTACTTTTACTGCTACAAATAGTTTTGGTTGTTCGTCTGCTCAATCGGCCACCATACAGGTAAACGAATGCCCGGAACGTCACTTAACACTGGCACAGCCTAATTCAATTATCGTTTATCCCAACCCGAATGACGGAAGATTCAGTATCAGGATCAAATCAGATCTGTTTACCAGGATGGGTATGAGGGTCTATGCAAGCGATGGAAAATTGGTAAATACCCAAGCATTCAGTGGTTTGTATTATGACAGGGTGGTGCCGGTCGATCTTTCAA
This sequence comes from Chitinophagaceae bacterium, assembly GCA_016786805.1. Taxonomy (GTDB): domain Bacteria; phylum Bacteroidota; class Bacteroidia; order Chitinophagales; family Chitinophagaceae; genus CADEDV01. The sequence goes on from JAEUVP010000542.1 coordinate 1,109, forward strand.
AACTGGCAGCAGGAGTGTACCAGCTCTTCCTGTATAATGATGAGGGTAATACCTTAGTTAAGAGGACTTTTAGTATCATAATAGCCCGGTAATATTAATTCCGGGATAAAGAAAAAGACGGGCTCCTGAAAGAAGCCCGTCTTTTTCGTCTTTAAGTGGTTAGAGAAGGCTATAGATTCGTGACAAACAGGGATGACCATTTGGCAAAAAATGAGTAAAAAAACGATGCAGGGGAAGTTTAAAAAGAGATAACTCCGGCGATTTAATACCTCCCAAAAAGATTGCTGGTTTCTGCGCCTATCAGGCTGAATATTTTCTTTTTAAATGTTGTTGCGCTGGAAAAAATTCCTAACTTTCCCGCAGAAACCTGAGACGGGTTCTGTCAATATTTTCAACCACCAAACTGTGCTTATGAGAAAGTTATATGCTTTTCTTCTTACTGCTTTTTCCATTTTTGTGACTACCGGTATTTTCGCTCAACCCTGTAGCGAGAATTTTGATGGAGTAACGGCTCCGGCCCTGCCTGCCAGTTGGATAGCCACAACGGCTACTACCTGTACAGGATCACTGGCCTGGGCTACTGTTAATACAACGAGTGATAGCCCTCCTAATTCTGTGTTTACGAACAACCCGGGTTGTATCTCTGACGAATGGCTGGATACCCGCCAGATTCCAATCGTATCCCCAACAGCTCAAATAACTTTCAGAAGAAGCAATATCCTGGAAAATAATTTTGATGGATTAGTTCTGGAAATTTCTATTGGCGGTGGCCCCTTCCAGGATATTATTGCAGCAGGCGGTTCTTTTGTTACCGGTGGCTATAATGGTACCATTAGCGTAAACTTCGGCAGCCCTATTGCCGGCCGGCCGGCCTGGACAGGTAACTCAGGTGGTTTTGTTACCACAACAGTTAACCTGCCCGCATCTGCCAACGGACAAACTGTTGTTTTCCGTTTTCGCAGAGCAACTGATTCAAGTGTGACTGCAACCGGAGCTTTTATTGATGAAATTTCTGTTGCCGGTTCCGATTGTAATTTGCCTTGTGTTCCCCCAACCTATACAACTCAGCCGGCCAATGCAGCTGTTTGCCTTGGTGCTAATGCAACTTTTACTGTTGCGACTACCGGTATACCAACACCTACCTACCAATGGCAGGTGAATTCAGGAAGTGGTTTTGTTAATCTTACTAATACGCCTCCTTATTCAGGAGTTACTACTGCTACCCTGACACTAACAGTTCCAGGACTTGCCCTGAGCGGCAATAGTTACCGTTGTGTAGCTACGAATTTCTGTGCAGCTGTTAACTCCAATGCAGTTACATTGACGGTTAGCCCGTTGCCAACGATCAGTGTGGCACCCAACGGCCTTTGTGCGCCGGTTGTGCTTACGGCTAGCGGTACTTCAAATACATACAGCTGGTCTCCGGCAACTGCCCTGAGTGCAACCACCGGAGCAACAGTTACAGCAAGCCCGAATGCAACAACTACTTATACCGTTACAGGAACTATTACAGCAACAGGTTGTCAGAACTCAGCTACTGTAACAGTACTGGGTACACCGGCACCACCTGTTATTACCCCTGCAACTTCTACAATATGTGCTGGGGCATTCCAGCCATTGACTGTTGCGCCTGTATTGGCAACCTATAGCAACAACGGAATCATCAGGATTCCCTTAGGAGCACCAGCCACAACATCGGGTAATGCGAATCCATACCCGTCCAGTATCACGGTAAGTGGATTACCAACAACTGGTGTGAGGGTAGCTTCCATTAATATCAATGGCATTTCACATACTTTCCCCGGTGATATAGATATGATGCTTCAATCACCAACCGGAACGAATGTGATCTTAATGTCAGATGTGGGCGGTGGTACAGATATCGTGAATGGAAACCTCGTATTCAGCGATGCAGCAGCTGCCGGCTTACCTGCCACCATTGTATCAGGAACTTACAAACCTACAAATACAGCTGGCCCGGATAATTTCCCTGCTCCTGGTCCCGGTTCTTTTACACAGGTAAATCCAACACTATCAACATTTACGGGTAATCCAAACGGAAACTGGGGGTTGTTCATCGTTGACCAGTTCGGCGGTGATGCAGGATCTATTACCAGTTGGAGTATTACTTTCGAAGTGAGTACCGCAAGATGGACACCGGTAACAGGGTTATTCCTGGATGCGAACGGAGCCACAGCGTATACGGCCGGCACTTTTGCCAGCACGGTATATGCAAGCCCTGCAGCAACTACAACTTATACTGCCACTGCAGCATTAGGTTCTTGCGCTGCACCGGGTTCTGCTACAGCTACTGTAACTGTAAATCCCAGACCTACGGTTACTGTTAGCCCGAATAACCAGTGCAGTCCCGTGACACTTACAGCTACGGGTACTTCGAATACCTACAGCTGGTCACCTGCTGCAGGATTAAGTGCAACAACAGGCGCAACGGTTACGGCTACACCGATCGTTAATACTACGTATACCGTAACAGGAACGATCACTGCAACAGGTTGTACGAATACAGCTACAGCTACCGTGAATGCAACACCGGCAGCTCCGGTTGTAACACCAACCGCTATTACTTTGTGTCCCGGTGGAATTGCCACCTTATCTGTACCTAATACCAGAACCGTTACATCAAGCGGTACTATTACTATACCAAGCTCCGGAACAGCTACTCCTTACCCGTCTGCTATAACTGTAAGCGGGTTACCTCCAACAGGGGTTACGGTTAAATCTGTTACGATCAATGGTATCTCACATACTTTCCCGAATGACATAGATATCCTGTTACAATCACCAACTGCTGTGAATGTGGTATTAATGTCAGACGTTGGTGGTACTTCTGCAATGACCAACAATATCTACACATTTGATGACGCAGCAGCAGCTTCAATGACGACCGGAACAACTCCGTCGGGTACTTATAAGCCAACGAACAGTGGTGCCACTGATACATGGGTCGCTCCTGGCCCTGGTTCAATTACCCAGGCAACTCCGCTGCTCTCCTCATTTACGGGTAACCCGAACGGTGACTGGAACCTTTTCGTGGTAGACGACCTGGGTGGAGATGCAGGATCTATCACCAGTTGGAGCATCACCTTCAATATTGCTGGTGCCCAATGGTCACCTGCAGCTGGTTTATTTACGAATGTTACCGCCACTACTCCATATGTTGCCGGCACATTAGCTGCTACCGTATATGCCTCACCTGCTGCTACAACAACGTATTCAGCAACAGTCGCATCACCAACCTGTACTTCACCAGCCGGAACTGCTGTAGTTACTGTATTGCAACCATTGACTGTGACCACACAACCCGCCAGCCAAACGGTTTGCCAGGGTGCTAACGCTACTTTCACTGCTGTGATCGGAGGTGTTTCCCCAAGCTACCAATGGCAGGTAAGTACTGATGGTGGTACAACCTGGACAAATATTGCCGGTGCGAATAATGCTTCACTGGTGGTACCAGCTGTTACCATTGCCTCTAATGGTTTCAGGTACCGGGTTATTGCCAATAACAGTTGCTCAACGATCACATCAAATGGTGCTGCCACCTTAACAGTATCAACACCAAGTGCTATAACAATTACACCGTTACCAGCAAGGATTTGTCTTAGCGATACATTAGTTGCCTTATCCGCATTGCCTGTAGGTGGTAGCTGGAGTGGTATTGGTGTATCCGGTAACAATTTTGTTCCGCCGGCTACAGCAGTAGGAACATATACGCTGACCTATAGCTATAATAATACTGCTGGTTGCGCAAGTACAGGTACTGTAGTTGCCAGGGTGCAGGATTGCCCTGAACGTATTGTTCGCCTGGCGGATAATGCCGTTATCCTGTTCCCGAATCCGAATGACGGAAGATTTAATATCCGTATCAACAGCACCTTGTATAATTATCTTGGAATGAGAGTATATACTGCCAGCGGCCAGCTGGTAAGGATACAAAACTTCAGCGGTCTTGTATTTGGAAGAGTGATACCGATCGATCTGACCAATCTTCCTGGTGGTACTTACATGGTTAAGTTCTACTATGATGATGGTGCAAGAACTTCTGAGAAGACATTCCCGGTTATTGTTGGAAAATAAAAGAATAACAACGAAAGAAAACTAAGGATAGAGCATCCGCCAACCGGCGGATGCTTTTTTATTTATTCAGGCGGCAGATTATTTTTGTACGGTATGTCATTAGTAGCAATAGAAGAAATATTGGAAAATTACCGGCAGCAATTTGCTGCTGTAGTGCCATTTCAGGCCGGAGGCGACAGGTTACTAGAGTTGGATTTTACGGTAACAAATACTGAGCTTACGGCGGAGATACTGAATGATACAGGTAAGTTCTGCGACTATATCAATCAAAAGCTGATAAGGGCTGGGGCAAAATATGGTATCGGAGGTTATAATGAACACCGGACTGTTTACAGCAGAAGTCCTGTATTTGATGCGGAAAGGACAGGAGAAGAACCAAGACGCTTACACCTGGGCACAGATATATGGGGCGATGCAGGAACAACGGTCACGGCACCTATAGACAGCGTGGTGCATAGTTTTGCATTCAATGACCACTTCGGCGATTATGGTACGACGATCATTCTTTCACATGTGCTGGAAGGAATAACTTTTTATACACTGTATGGTCACCTCGGTTTAGATTCGATCAGTGATTTGCAGGAGGGTAAAGTAATAGCGAAAGGAGAAGTGTTTGCCAACTTTGGTATTCCGGAAGAGAATGGTCACTGGCCACCGCATCTTCATTTCCAAATCATCAAAGACTTACAGGGATGGAAAGGAGATTACCCCGGTGTCTGTAAATTTTCAGAACGGGAGTTGTACTTAGCTAATTGCCCGGACCCGGATATTGTTTTACAGCTTAACCAGAGTAGCGGTTTCCAATAAAATAAGCAAAGAGAAAAAGTACCAATGCGGCCAGTAGGATGCCTTTTCCAAATAATCTTGTTTTTTTAGAGAATAAGGTTAGCAGACCCATTATAATGTATGCAAATATGAAGAGGATTAAAAACTGGTATCCTGTAAAAGGATACCAGTTGGTTGGGGTAGTATCGCCTGGTAATTTTTTATTTAATCTATAGCTAAAAATAAGTAGTAAGATCATCGGAATTATTACTCCTCCAATTAAGGCCCAATAGAACTCAGCGATTTTATTCTTCAGGTTGCCTGCCATTATTAAGTTTATCCCTAAGATAAAAATAAAAGGGCGGTAGCTCAGACTACAGCTTTAATAATTTAAAAGCGTGGGTCCATTGATTTTTAGTGAGGCCGGGTAAGCACCACAATATACAAAGTGGTTCAATGGCCCTGGCGGATTCAACTTTACCCATGTCTTCAGTTTCCCAGCCAAACGCAGTAAGGATACCCGTTACGGTTTGTTTGGACGCTTCATCATTTCCACAAATGAACATTGTAGGTGTTCCGCCCGGAAATTTCGGTTTATACATAAAGGCATTTCCAACACTGTTAAAAGCTTTTACCAGCCGTGCATCCGGTAGAAGACGTTGAATTCTTTCCATCAGGGAATCATTCGCAGGGGTGAAAAATTTCAATACGCCATTTTCGGGGGCCTCTTTTGCAATTGGGTTGGTGGTGTCAATGATTGTTTTGCCGGTAAAATTTTCTTCTCCGGCCAGGCGTATCGCTTCTTCTGTTACCGCTCCGCCAGTGGCTAATACAATAAGTTCACCAAACGCTGCGGTCTCTTTAAAATTCCCGATCAGAGCATCCGTGTTTTCCTTTTTGAATTGTACTACTTCTTCCTTGAGAACGTTACGGGTTCCCAACATTACTTCATGGCCTTCTTTTATAAAGGCATTGGCTAATACCCGGCCTACAATGCCGGAGCCGATGATACCAATCTTCATATATATAGTTTATGATTATAAGATATGATTTACCCGGCATTAAATACTTGAGCAAATACTTTTGCAAAGTCTTCCAGTTTTACTTTGCCAAAAGAGGCCGGCCTGTTTTTCCAGTAATCCTCCTGCATCACACCTGTTTGTAGTGCGTTACCCATCTCAGCATAATTGGAAGCGATCTCGGGAGTTAATCCAGCTTGTTTCATACCTTCAAAAGCCTGCTCATTGGTGAATACCACCCAGGGAAGTGCCGGTTTACCTACTGCTGCACCAAGAACAGCAGCAATATCATCCGTTGTTCTTTCATCACTGGCAATATATCTTATGGTATGCCCCGTGAAAGAATGATTGAGTAATTCCTCAGCCGCTGCTGCCGCAATATCACTGGTATCAGTAAGCACCAGTTTGTAACCTGCTCCGCCGAAGTTGCTGCCAATGATATTCATATGCTTAACCATGCCTGTATTAGCGAGGAAATTGGAAAAGAAATAGGAAGGACGCAGGTGAACGATATTCACTCCTGATAATTCGTTCAGGGCTTTTTCAACGGCATATAAACCACTCACAGGGCCGCAACCACCTGGTAAATGAGCACCGATGCTGCTAAGGTTTACAACGTATTTGATGCTGCTGCCTTTTATGGCATCCGCATAATTTTTCCCGATCTGCCCGATAAATTCTTTCCAGTTACTGGTAATGTCAAAACGGGGAGGCACCATAGTGTAAACGGCGTCAGCCCCTGTAAATACAGTTTTCAAAAAGGCAAGATCATCAACAGATCCGATTGCAGCAACGGCTCCTTTATCTGTTAATGTTTTCAGGTTGGCAGCATTACGACCAATTACAGTTACCTGGTGCCCGGCTGCTAATAATTTTTCGGCTAAAGGCTTGGAGATATTGCCGGCTCCACCGGTGATTACATACTTCATTGTGTTTGATTTTAATATTTGTATATACAATTAATAGAATAAAAAAAATCAACCAAGCTTATCTGCCACTTTTCCCATATTCTGTACCAGCTTTGCACTTTCATCCTTTCCCAGAATGGCAGAATAGCGGGAATAAAATTCATTCAGGCACTCTTTAAGCTTTGGTAACAGGTCTTTGCCTTTTGGAGAAGGGTACACATTCGTCATTTTCCCTTCCGTTGTCCGCACCAGTAGCTTCTTTTCTTCCAGTTTTTCTATGAGGCGGGTAACTGTACTGGGTTGTAGTTGCAGGTGATCGGCCAGTAGCCCTGGTTGAATCCCTGGCTCTTCAAGCACCATCATCAGCAGGTAGGCATGGCTGGGCGAAAGATCAACCTTGTCCCAGCTCTCCTGTGCAAGTTTATCAATTTTACGGGCCAGTGAGTTGGCCGTAAAATACAAGCACTTGCAATATTTGCTGTCTGATGTTTTCACAGGG
>JAEUVP010000543.1 GCA_016786805.1 Chitinophagaceae bacterium
ATATCGGCATTCCTGATATTGGCTATATCGAAAAATTACATTTACGTCCGCTGCTGGACAATCAATGGATAGAGGGTCAGATCATTTTTATTGACAATTTTGAGAATGTGATCGTCAATATCACCCGGGAGCAATTTGAAGAACAACGGAAAGGCCGGAGTTTCCGTATCGTTTTTAAAAGAGATGAAGTGATTGACCGCATCAGTGAATCGTATGCTGATGTGACTGAAGGAGAAAAATTGGCCATCTTCAACAGCGCCGGTTATTTGGAGATCGCTATCAATAAGGGTAATGCGGCAGGATTGTTTGGGTTAAAAGGTTTCTCCGAAAAATCAAGGCAATCATCTCAACTGATGCAAAGCCAGTTATCTTACCAGACGGTGCGGGTTTATTTTGAATAAAAAGAACAGGATACAACATGAAAAGAATTGCAATTGACATGGATGGGGTGATGGCAGATGTAGTGGAGTTGTTCCTGGATTATCATGAAAGAGATTTCGGCCACCGGAAGTCGATAGAAGAAATTAATGGCCTTTCTGAACGGGAAGCTTTCCCTAAAGCAAAAGAATATGTTCATTCAAAAGGGTTCTTCCGCAACGCTCAGGTGATGAAAGGAAGCCGGGAAGTGATTGAACGGCTTCAGGGGCAATACGAGATCTTTATCGTTTCTGCCGCCACTGAATTCCCGCAAAGCCTGCAGGAAAAACAGGAGTGGTTGAATGAACATTTCCCCTTTATCAGCTGGCAGCAAATGGTTTTTTGCGGACTGAAGACTATCATTACTGCCGATATCATGATCGATGACCGTTTCAGGAATCTTGACCCCTTCAAAGGAGATACCTACCTGTTCTCCCAGCATCATAACCTGCTCAAAGACCCCGGCCGGCACCAGCGGGTGCATTCATGGGCAGAAATTGGCCGGATTCTTTTGCCCTAAATCCTTAAATATGAATGGCGGAATAGCAAATATTGGGCTGCTTCCCTATTTTTGCTTTCCTTCAATCCTTAGACACACAAAGGGTTAAAGGGAATAAAATTTATAGTCTATTATGAACTTCAGAAAACTCAATAACCTTACCGGCTGGGCCGTGTTCTTTATTGCCTTCGCCACTTATTTTCTGACCCGTGAGGCAAGAGGAAGCCTGTGGGATTGCGGCGAGTTTGTTGCCAGCGCCGACAAGATGCAACTACCCCACCCTCCCGGCGCCCCGCTATTCGTTTTGCTGGGCCGCTTCTTTATCATCCTGTTTGGTGATAATGGGCAAACAGCAGCTAATGCAGTCAACTTTATGAGTGCACTGGCCAGTGCCGCCACGATCTTATTTCTTTTCTGGAGTATCACCCACTTTGCCCGAAAAATGTTTGTCACTACGGGTGAAGAACTGACCGGCTCTCAATCATTCACTGTGATGGCTGCCGGCGTTGTCGGAGGTTTAGCTTATACCTTTTCGGATTCCTTCTGGTTCAGTGCCGTTGAAGGCGAAGTATACGCCTTATCCTCTTTCTTCACCGCCCTCGTATTCTGGGCCATGCTGAAATGGGAACATGCCGATGAACATGCAGGCAATGATCCCGGTGCCAGGGCAAGATCAGACCGCTGGATTATTTTCCTTTTCTTCATGATGGGACTTTCTATCGGTGTTCACTTACTGAACCTGTTGAGCATTCCTGCAGTGGTGATGATCTATTACTACCGACGTTACCAGGTAAGTACCAAAGGCGCCATTATCGCTTTTATCATGGGTTGTATCATCACCGGCCTTGTGCAGGTTGGCGTAATACAATATTCCATGAAAGCTGCCGGGCAGTTTGATGTATTCTTTGTGAACTCTTTCAAAATGCCTTTCTTCAGCGGCTTTACCATTTACTTCCTGGCATTAGCAGCTTTGATCGTATGGGCACTTCGCTTTAAAGAAAAAAACATATCACAAACAAAGCTTATCATCTGGTTCACTCTCTTTCTCGGTCTTTCCTTACTGCCGTTTATTGTCAGTACGGGTTCAGACGCCGCTAAAGTGCTTAAACTTTTATTAGTAGCCGGAGCGGCTACACTGATCGGTTATTTCCTGAAAGCATCAGCACTGAGAGTTTTGAAACTGACACTGTGGTGTTATGCCTTCATGATGCTGGGATACTTTATGTATTTCACCACGCTGATCCGTTCCAATGCCGATCC
>JAEUVP010000547.1 GCA_016786805.1 Chitinophagaceae bacterium
AAATGTATTGGAAAGTTGCCCTGCTGTTGCCAGTGTTCCGGATACAGCAGTATTTGCTGTTGTTAAAACAGAAGGATCAGTATACGGAGTAATAGCAAACGTGATGACATTGGAGGTATATCGTTCATTGTTATTACCATAAGAAGAAACCACTCTTGCTTCTAAAGTAAAAGGAACACCCAGCCGGAAACCATAACTCAGCACCATGGCATTTAGTTCTTTCCCCGTGAAACTGGTGGTTAAACTTCCCGTAACGATCTTACTTACTTTTTGGGCAAAATTTCTGCCGGCAGAATCAATTTCAAGTACATACTTGAATGTATTGGCATCTGAGGCATATTCAGGATTAGTCCAAGAGAAGGCGATCATATTGGTCAGCGAATCCGCCGGGGTTGGGGCCACGGCTGTTTTCGATGACGATAAGGTTACCGCATTACCGTTCTCATAGTACGGCAGGTCGTCTACTTTGGTGCAGGCTGCAAAAAGCAGGGCAGCAACCGTAGCAGTTGAGAATATGGCAAGAAATTTTTTCATAACTCTATAATTAGAAGTTTAGATTAAAGTTTTACAACAGAATATCTGCCGGTTTTAAAATTGACTGTTACTTCATAGCTACCGGCAACAGCAGGTGTGGGTATCGCATCAGGATCAGAAGGATACTGAGGCGTCTGGTTATTCAATCCCAAATCCCCACTGGAGGAAGTACCACCAGAACCTGTTTTAAGGCCATATTGGGGCTGCCATTGATTCAATGTTGTAAGGAACTTATAATATTTTCCGGGAATAAAATTCATCGTGATCTTGTAGAGGGTATTGCTCACCTGTGTACATTTCTGCGCTAATGGCGGGTTATTGGTCCAGTCACTCGGACAGGCATCTCCGGTGATGAATAACTGGTTAGTAGTAGGTATCGGGATAGCCACATCCAGGTAAGGAGTGATCACCACTTTTAATACGTTAGAGTATAAAGGAACACTGTTATTAACTAAAGAGGATTTGACCCGGAACTCAATATTGTGCGGGATATTCTCCAGCATATTCAATTTGGTGAGGATCGTATTCAGTTCTTTCACGGTGAAAGTAACACCCAGTTCCCGGGCAATAGATACTTCCTGCAAACCGGGGCTGGTGAAATTAGCACCCATTGTATCCACCTGCAGGATATAAGAAACATCCTGTGAACTTAGGCCCGTGGTAAACCTGTAATCAGGATTGGTCCATTCAAAACGGATGGCCTGGTTAGCCGCATTGGATCCGACAAGAACCAATGAAGCCGTGGAAGAAGCAGTCAGCACCGGTGCCGTTCCTCCTTCAAAATAAACTTTGTTCTCATCTTTCTCGCAGGAACTAATAACACCTGCCAGGAAGAGTGAGCCGAAAATCAGTTTTACTATATTTTTCATATCTGATGATTTAGTGGTTAGTGATTAATAACCGGCATTTTGTGTCAGGTTAGGATTGGCAGAACGGTTGGCTGCAGGTATCGGGAAAATATTATACTTGCTGTCAACAGCAGTACCGGAAGCCACACCACCTTTCCATGGCCACAGGTACGTACCGGTAGTCAGTAATCCATAACGGATCAGGTCGGTTCTGCGATGCCCCTCCCAGTATAATTCTCTTCCTCTTTCATCCAGGATGAATTGGAGTGTGAGCTGGCCGGCATTAATATCACCATTCGTGTTACCATATGCTCTTCTCCTGATCAGGTTCATATAATTCAGCGCTGTTGTGGCATCACCACCTGTACCATTACGTAATACCGCTTCTGCATAGATCAGGTACATTTCAGATAAACGGAAAATAGGGAAGTCAACATCGGAAAAATCTCTGTTCGGATCAGAAACCGTACCACCATCAGAACGGATATTTCTGAATTTAGCCACATGAAGACCATTATCAAACTGGCTGATATCAGGAATAGCGATCTGTGAAGGTGACGTACCATATTTAGATGTTGTGAACATGGCTCTTTTATCAGTAGCACCGGTAAGATCGGTGAACAAATCGGCCAGGCCTTTCGTGGCCCTGTAACCATACCAGCCGCTACCTACTCCATACTCATTATGGTCATCTCCTGAAGCGCAGTGCACAAAGAAAGTGGTGTTACCATAAGATTGTGTACGCAGGCCATCACAGTTGATAGCAAACATGAACTCATCTTTTCGTTTGTCATTGTCCGCCATGAATAACTGGCCGTAATTGGTATGCAGTGAATAACCACCGGCAATCACTTTCTTGGCATAAGTGATGGCATTGGTATAATAAGGGATAGCTCTTGCATCATTAACAGGGAAGCCAAGATAGACCGGTGCATTCAAATACATTCTTGCCAGCAAAGCCCAGGCAGCACCCTGGTCCACTCTTCCGTATTCAATGGTCTTTACAGGCGCCAGGTCATTCTCGATCGCTTTTAATTCTGTTTCGATGTAGGCAAACAGGTCCGCCCTGCTTTTTTCGCCGGGTAAGGTAGTACCCACTACATTTGATTCATCAATAAAAGTTGACTTTCCAAAAATATCCATCATGGCCCAGTAGTTAAAGGCCCGCAGGAAACGTACTTCAGCCCTCGTGCTTTTGATAGCTGTTGCATCTGCACCGGTAATACCACGGGCAGCTACTTTTTCATCTGTTGATTCACGCAGGTATTCATTCGCCACCATTACATTGTAGATTGGCCGTGCATACATCCCTTTCAGGAAAGGATCGGCACTGGACCATTTCAGGCCATGGAAATCTTTGATGGTCTGGTCATTCCAGGCCACCACCGCTTCATCCGTAGGTAATTCCTGGCAATTGAAGAACCCGCGGATAAAAGGAGATTGTGAACCCTCATCCAAACCCTGTATATCAGAGTTACCGGCAGGACCCGCATTACCAGTACTGGCTAAGCCGCCATATACTTTTGCCAGTACGGAGCGATATCCTTCAACCGTGGAATACGCATTTTCCGAAGTCAGGTCGTTCTTGGGGAACAGGTCTAACTTTTTAGAACAGGACGATACGGCCAAAACCGCTGCACCTGTTATAATTAGATTTCTTATTGATATATGTTTCATTGCTCAATAATTTATTGGTTAGAAATCAAAGTTGAATCCAAGTGAGAATATCCTTGGTCTTGGATAAATATTGTTGTCAACACCACTATCACCTGCATTCTCGGGATCCAAACCTTCATATTTGGAGATCACGAATACATTCTGCACACTTGCATTCACCCGCATGGTAGCTTTGTTGTTTAATATCCTTCCTACATTGTAACCGAGGTTGATATTATCCAGGCGGAAGAAAGAAGCATTGGAGATATAATAATCGGAGATATACTGGTTATTATCGAACAATGTATTATTATAATCAGATGAAGCATTCCCAATAAAGTTGATCGGGTTTTTGATAGCCCTGATCACACCATTATTGGAAAAGAAGTTATTGTAGAGATAGTTGCCAAAAGCACCATGTGCAGCAAGACCCAGGCTGAATTGTTTGTAAGACACTTGTGTATTCATACCCAGCAACACATCAGCAGCCGGTTTTTTATAGAGGTAACGGTCATCGGAATTGATGATGCCATCCCGGTTGATATCCTCGTAAAGGCCTTCTATCGGGCTGCCATTCTTATCATATATCTGTTTGTACACATTGAAAGTGTAAGGGCTGTAGCCCACTGCATGAATACCGATGCGGTTACCCGTACCACCTGAAATACCACTCACTTCCTGTCCTTTGAAATTAGGGTCAGGATTTTTCAGCAGGTTGGTGATCTTGGCATTGTTGTAAGTATAGTTAACACCAAAATCCCATGTAAGGTCTTTTGTTTTTACAGGTGTTGTATTCAGGGTAATTTCAACCCCTTTGCTTTCCACATTACCTACGTTGGTCACAATCTCATTCACAAAGTTTGCACCCGGAGCCACTGTTACATTGGCGAGCAGGTCCTCTGTTTTCCTGAAATAATAATCAACCGCACCGGATATCCTGTTATTCAGGAAGCCGAAATCCAAACCGATATTGGAAGTAGTGGTGGTTTCCCACTTAAGCTTTGGATCATATCCTTCTGGGCGCAGGTAGCTTACAAATGTGTTTCCAAACTGGTACTGTGCACCATTTGTACTTACACTGTACCTGGGCAGGTACGAATAATATCCAATTCCATCCTGTTGCCCGGTGATACCCCAGCCTAAACGGAGTTTCAGTTCAGACAGGAAAGAAACATTTTTAAAGAATTCATCTCTCACTTTCCAGGCAGCGGCCACAGCAGGGAAATAACCGATACGATCATCCGGGTTCAATTTGGAACTAGCATCACTCCGGATGGAAGCTGTGATCAGGTATTTATCATGGAATGTAAAATTTACCCGGCCGAGATAGGATTCAAGACGGAATTCCGCTTCATCATCCGGGAAGTTAGGTGTGCTGTTGGGTATCAGTGAACCATCCTGTCCATAGGCAGCAAAATTGTTAGTATTAGTGCGGAAAGCCTGATAGCTATGGCCAACTAATACATCAATCTTACTACGAATGCTCTTTAATTCTTTCGTATAGAATAACTGCACATCAGCCAGGGTATTAGTTTTCTTTTGTTCGTAATGTACAAAGCGGCCTCTTGTTTTATAGTTGGTGGCTGATGTTGAATCTGTATTATCATCCCCGCTGCCGCTGGCATAATCAATACCCAGGTTCAGCAACACATGCAGGTCAGGGAAGAAATGTAATTTATAGTCCAGTTGCACATTACTGATCACCCTGTTCAGTGTGGATGTATTGTCCCGCAGGTTCAGCAAGGCCACCGGATTACGGGTAGAAAGATCAATAGGATTGCCATCAGCCTGCAACCACTCATAATAACCACCCCAGTTCTTATTACCAGAGTAAACAGGTTTGGTAGGATCAAAAGCGATAGCAGAACCTATAGCGCCTTCATTAGCAAAGACGTTTTGGGTCTGGCTGGCTTTGGCCGATAAATTAACTGACAAATGCTCTTTGAAGAATTTAGGAGAGAGATTCAATGCTGTTGACAACCTCGTAAAATTATTGGTCTTCAGCGTACCATCCTGGTTCAGGTAGCCCAGTGATAACCGGAATGGCATATTGGCCACACTGCCGCTTGCACTGATTGTATTATCAACACCGATTGCGGATTGATATATCTCATCCTGCCAGTTGGTACTGGCGGTACCCAAAAGATTCTTGTAGGTATTATTTCCCGTTGCAGCAGCATCGGCATTGATAATGCTCCTGATCTCATCAGCAGAAAGCACATCTACTTTTTTACCAACCACACCTACTGAGAACTGGTTATTGTAGTTGAATTTCAGTTTGCCTTTTACACCTTTCTTGGTGGTAATGATCAGCACACCATTCGAAGCTCTTGAACCGTATAAGGCGGTAGCAGAGGCATCTTTCAGTACACTCATAGACTCGATATCATTCGGGTTGATGCTATTTAACAAGTTGGCGGAACCTGCAATACCGTTGCCTTCCACCGGCACCCCGTCAATAACGATCAGCGGATCGTTGCTGGCATTCAGTGAAGCCCCACCCCGGATACGGATACGGCTGCCACCACCAGCAGAACCACCACCCGTGGTAATCTGCAAACCAGCTACTTTACCCTGAAGCAATTGTTCAGGGGAGTTGATATTTCCTTTCTGGAAATCTTTGGAAGAAACAGAAGTAACAGAACCGGTCAGGTCTGTCTTGCGGCGGGTACCATAAGCCACCACCACGATCTCTCCCAGTGCAGCATTATTAACCACCAGGGAAACATTCACCGTTGTTTTTCCTTCAATGGACACCTCCTGTGTGGTATAACCTACAGAAGAAAATACAAGCGTAGTTGCTGAAGCCGGAACACTGACACTGAAGGAACCATCTGCTGTTGTCGATGAACCTTTTGTAGTTCCCTTAACGGATACAGTTACACCAGCCACTCCT
>JAEUVP010000074.1 GCA_016786805.1 Chitinophagaceae bacterium
TGCGGTGAATGATCTTGCGGCAAAGGATTTCTTTCCGACGGGTAGTAAACTATTACTGATACATAGCGGAGGGCTGCAGGGCAACCGGTCGCTGAGTAAGGATACGTTAATCTTTTAGGTATTTTATCCTCCTGCCCTATCTTTGTCGACACCGACAAAAGAATCCAATCCTTTTTCCGTTATTTTATCATTATGAAGAAACTGGTCCTGTCCTTTTTACTGGTATGTTTTATAACAAGCAGTTATCTGTTTGCACAGGACACCCTGCCCAAATTCTCCGTAACCAATGCCGGTAATAACAGGATCATTGTTGGCTGGACGAATACCTACGATAATGTCCGGCAGATCAGCATCCAGCGTTCCTTTGACAGTCTTACCGGTTATAAATCCATCATGACCGTCCCCGATCCGTCAACATTACAAAATGGCTATGTGGATACCAAAGCCACCAACGATCACATGTTTTACCGGCTCTATATCATGTTTGATAAGGGCATGTACACTTTCAGTAAACCAAAGCGTCCGTACAAGGATACGACCCGGAGAACAACTACGCCGGTAACTATAACCGGCCCGGATGGAAAAATACAAAAAGCCGCTGCGGACAGTAATAAACTGAATGGCGTTGATGTGGGTGATGTGGTGGGCCTGATCAATGCAGGTGATTCAATTGGTATTCCGGGCATCGGGATCAGCAATAAACCCAAGCCTCCTGTTTTTACCCCTTCCCTGCATGTCTATACCTATAAAGATGGCAACATCCGCATCAACCTTCCCGAAGAAGAAAATAAAAAATATGCTATCAAATTCTTTGAAGAGAACAACGATATGCTGTTTGAACTCAAAGATATTAAAGAAAGGACCTTTAGTATCGACAAAGCCATCTTCCTGCACAGCGGCTGGTTCAAATTTGAATTATACGAGGATGGAAAACTGAAAGAAAAACATAAGTTCTTCCTGCAAAAAGATTTCTGATCAACCGGCAACCAGGTCGGATTCAAACACTATTGAAAAGTTATTCTTCACTTTTTCTTTCACTTCTTCAAAATCCATACTACGGCCCAATTCTTTTTCCAGCGAAGTAACCTGCTTATCGGTGATACCACAGGGAACAATAAAATTGAAATAATTCAGATCGGTATTTACATTGAGGGCAAACCCATGCATGGTGATCCAGCGGCTGCTGCGGACACCGATAGCACATATCTTTCGTTCCTTTCCTTTTATGTCCGGATCGATCCACACACCCGTCTCACCCGGCGAACGATCTCCCTTAATGCCATATTCAGCTAATGTAAGAATGATCACTTCTTCAATATTGCGCAGGTATTTGCCGATATCCGTATAGAATTTCTCCAGGTCCAGTATAGGATAACCAACAATCTGTCCCGGACCGTGAAAAGTAATATCACCTCCCCGGTTGGTGCGGAAGAATTCAATGCCTTTCATCGAACGCATTTCTTCACTGATCAGCACATTTTCAATATTGCCGCTTTTGCCTAATGTATATACTGGGGGATGTTCTACAAAAAGAAGATGGTGCAGGGTGCTGAGGTCTGAGGCCGGAAGGCTGAAGTCGGATTGTGGCGCTCCGGCATCAGGCACCAGACTTCTGGCTTCTGTTTTTTTTCTCACATTTTCCTGCAACAAGCTTTCCTGGTAATCCCAGGCCGCCTGGTAGTCTAACTGGCCAAGGTCTTTGAATATGATCTGTTGTTTGTTCATTCCGGAAGCAAATTTATACCAAACCGGGATAAACTGCTTTTATTGAATGTCCGACAAAAGGTAAAGGATATGTATTCCCGGCAAAACCCCAACCATTACCTTTGCAGACTATGGCTGAAGAATTAGAACAGGATAACCCGGAAATACAGGATAACAGTGATGAACTCTATGAGCGGTTTAGTTTTAAAACCGACAAAGGGCAGGAACCTTTGCGTATTGATAAATTCCTGACCAACCGGATCGAAAGAGCCACCCGTAATAAACTGCAGCAGGCGATCAATGCCGGCCTGGTGCTGGTCAATGGAAAAGAGATACGGCCCAATTACAAGATAAAACCGATGGATGAGATCGTTATTTATTCCGACATGAGCCCGGAAGAAACAGATGTGGTGCCGGAACCAATGAACCTGAATATCGTGTTTGAGGATGAGGAACTCATGATGATCAATAAACCCGCCGGCATGGTGGTGCATCCAGGCAGCGGTAACTATACAGGCACTTTATTGAACGGTGTGGCGTATTACCTGCAGCAAAAAAACCCTGGTATTTCAGAAGATGTACTGCCAAGATTTGGATTGGTACATCGTATTGATAAAAATACCAGCGGCCTGTTGGTACTCGCAAAGACAGATATTGCCATGCGGCAATTAGCCAAACAATTCTTTGATCATACAGTGAAGCGGCAATACCTCGCTTTGGTGTGGGGTGATGTGCAAAAAGATGAAGGAACGATCATCGCCCATGTTGGGCGACATCTCCGTTTCAGGAAATTATTTGAGGCCTATCCCGAAGGTGATCATGGAAAAGAAGCCATTACCCATTATAAAGTGATTGAACGGTTTGGTTACGTTACCCTGGTACAATGTATCCTGGAAACAGGACGTACCCACCAGATCCGGGTCCATATGAAGTATATCGGGCATCCCTTGTTCAATGATGATTTTTACGGGGGTGATAAAATTGTAAAAGGAACTGTTTATACCAAGTACAAACAGTTTGTTGATAATTGCTTTACTATCTGCAAGCGGCAGGCTTTGCATGCCAAGACACTGGGCTTCGTACACCCCACCACCGGTGAAGAAATGTTTTTTGACACTGAATTACCCGAAGACATCAGTAATGTGATCGAAAAATGGAGGAAATATGTAAACGCCGGAGGAAAAAAGCCGGAGGAATAAAACGAGCTGGCATCTCAGTTTTTAAAATCAAATAAAGTTGCAGTAAATACCCCTCTTTCTCTTTTCTTGAAGATCACATTCCAGTCGCCTTTATAGCGAAGTGTTTTAGGAACAAGGTTAGTTCCGAATTTTGTCAGCTCCACTTCCATGTGCACATCAAAATCATACACACCTGCATTATAACTGATATCATAATTCCGGGCCATGATCTCCATGGTCTTTGCATTGAACCAGGTGATCATGTTATCAATAACGATCTTGTCC
>JAEUVP010000094.1 GCA_016786805.1 Chitinophagaceae bacterium
TTATTCTCATGTCGTTGTGGGTATGCCTGACAGTGGTTATTATCACCCCCTATCAGTTGGTTTTGATATTGAAACCGGGGGCCACGTTTTCCAATTGCATTTCTCTAATTCCACAGGAATGAATGAAAGGGCTTTTATTACGGAAACAACAGGACAATGGGGAAAGGCGGAAGTGCGGTTTGGATTTAACCTGTCAAGGGTATTCCAGATCAAAAAGAAAAAGTTATCGAAACACGCAGATAAGTAATACTGCAAGGCTGTTGCGATAATATTAATTACCCGGATGTGTGTTGTTATGCATCCGGGTAATATTTTTGCAACTGGTGAAACTTATCAGCTACATATTCTCCTTTTATTTAATAGTGCTTTCAGTAGTGCCCTGCTGCTCGCTTGATGATTGCGACAATGAAATAACTGAGCAAGGCGTGAGCCATGAAAACCAGGAGGAGGATTGCGGCGTTTGTTCTCCTTTCTTTAGTTGCGAAGGATGTGCAGCCGCTACTGTTACTGTTGAGCCTGTTCAGTTTGAAATTACTCCTGCACATTGTATAATTAGATATACAGGGTATATACAAAATTCTCTCCCGGAAATTGATTATGATTTCTGGCAGCCCCCTAAAATAGTTTAATGTATCTCCGCTCATCAAAGCGGCAATCCATTTTTCGGTACATCAAACTAATTTCTGAAAATGAATAAATTTTTTTTATTGATAGCTGCATTAGTATGCACTGCTATTTCTTTTGGGCAAACAACAATTAAAGTAAAAATTATTGATGCCGAAACAAAAGAGCCATTACCGAATACATCTATTATTTCAAAAGGAGCAGACCCCGGGCAAGTTTCCGATAATGCAGGCGAAGCAAAGATTCTTTTACCTGCGGGCACAAGAATCCTGCAATTTTCTCATGTAGGTTATGAGACAAATGAGGTAGTGGTGGAAATTCCTTTTAAAGACTCTTTGCTGCTGGTAGCGATGCAGCCGAAAGAAGAGGAGGAAGAAGAAGTAGTCATTCAATCAACCCGTAGCTCCAGAACGATCAGGGATATACCTACAAGGGTGGAATTTATTGCCGGGGAAGAACTGGATGAGAAGGGAAATATGAAACCCGGTGACATCCGGATGGTGCTGACCGAAAGTACAGGTATTCAAACACAGCAAACTTCGGCTACATCAGCCAATGCATCCATCCGCATTCAGGGGCTGGACGGAAGGTATACCCAATTGCTTAAAGACGGGTTTCCCTTATATGCCGGGATGAGCAGCGGATTGGGTTTATTGCAAACACCGCCACTGGATATGAAGCAATTTGAAGTGATCAAAGGATCTGCTTCAACTTTATATGGTGGAGGAGCTATTGCCGGTCTTGTAAACCTTATTTCCAAAATACCACAAGAGGAAAGGGAATTGAAATTTCACTTGGATGCAACTTCGGCAGGCGGGTTGAATACAAGTGGTTTTTACGGGGAAAAATATGGGAAGACAGGTGTAACAGTATTTGCTTCCCGCAACAGTAATACACCTTATGACCCAGCTGATATTGGATTAACAGCTATCCCAAAGTTTGAACGCTATACTATCAACCCAAAATTCTTTGCTTATTTCAACGACCGGGCCACACTTAGTGCGGGAGTAAATATTACCCACGAGGACAGAACAGGAGGCGATATAGATTATATTAAAAGGAACAAGCCTTCGGGTTTTTATGAGAATAATAATACAGACCGGTATAGTTCACAGGTAAAATTTGAATACCTGTTCAACTGGAGGAGTCATCTTACTTTTAAAAACAGTTTTAGCCGTTTTCAACGGGTTATAACGTCTCCCGGTTATGTGTTTAATGGGACACAGGACGCCAGTTTTTCAGAACTGACATATGTGTCAACTGGGGAGAAAATGGAATGGATCACCGGTATTAATCTGGTAACAGATCATTTTAAGGAAAGGCAATTAACGGCTACCCCGACCAGGGATTATAAACAATCAACGGCGGGATTGTTTATTCAGAACAACTGGAAGCTGAATGAGAAATTTCACCTGGAAACAGGTATCAGGGCTGATAATGTAAGGGACTATGGGTTTGTGTTATTACCCCGGGTTTCTGCACTGATCAGGTTCAGCCCCAAATTAAGTTCAAGAATTGGCGGCGGATTAGGGTACAAAACACCATCTGTATTTACAGAGGAGAGTGAACGCCTGCAATACAGGGATGTATTACCCATTGATGATAACGTGAATAAACTGGAAAGAAGTTACGGCATCAATGCAGATATCAACTACAAAACAAAATTTGCAGATGGGGAAGTGAGTTTTAGTATTAACCACTTATTTTTTTATACCCGGATAACTGATCCTTTATTATTGCAACCCACTGGCGGCGTTTACCGGTTTAATAATGTGAACGGCCATTTCGACAGCCGGGGTATGGAGACCAATGTGAAACTGGGATACGCTGACTTCAAATTATTTCTCGGCTATACGTTTACGAAGGCCAACCTGCACCAGGGAACTATTGAAACAGAGAATTTCCTTACTCCCCGGCACCGGCTGAATTCCGTACTGATGTATGAAGTGGAAGAAAAATGGAAACTGGGCCTGGAAGCCTATTATTTCAGCAACCAGCAATTGAGTGATGGAGCAACAGGAAGGGCTTACTGGATAACAGGATTTATGGCAGAGAAACTCTGGGAGAAATTTTCTGTGTATATCAATTTTGAAAATTTTTTAGATACAAGACAAACACGGTATGAAAGTATTTATACCGGATCAATAACAAACCCTGTATTCAGGGATATTTATGCCCCGCTGGATGGGTTTGTAGTAAATGGAGGAATTAAGTTTCGACTGTAACTAAAAGAGCCGGTTTACTACCGGCTCTTTTAGTTGGCAAAGCCAGGTTATTCTTTTCCCCGGTAATTCATAATATCCCTGTCAAACAGGTAGAGGCCACTTTTATCATCTCCGATCATTTCCATTTTATCATTTAATGTCCGGGCTACCCGTTCCTCCTCGATCTGTTCGTTCACATACCATTGCAGGAAATTATGTGTGGCATAGTCCTTTTCGGTAAGTGAAAGATGCACCAGGTCGTTAATACTATCACTTACTTTCAACTCATGCTTCAGGTATTCTTCAAATAGTTTTTTCAATGAAGGGAAGGTAACCATCGGTTGTGTTAAAGCAGGAATAGCTGCAAAGCCACCTCTTTCATTCACAAAACGGACCAGTTTGAGCATATGCATCCGTTCTTCATCGGATTGTTTGTAGAAAAACTCTGTAACACCTTCAAGCCCGGGTTGAATTTCACACCAGGAGGCCATCGCAAGATAAGCCTGTGAAGACTCAGCTTCCATCTGCACCTGTTTATTCAGGGCTTCTTGTATTGGTTTGCTTACCATAAGTTTTTTTTCTAAGTTACAAAAGCTTTCGCAGAACATCTTAGTTCAGTACCAGCTTCCTATTTTTGCCCAAACTATACAAATGAATCCTGAGCAGTTTAATCAATTAGCCCGTAGTCGCCGTTCCGTTTTCCCCGATCAGCTGGAGGCCGGCAAAAAAGTGGACGAAGCAATTATTAAAGAAATATTGACAAACGCCAGCTGGGCACCGAACCATGGTAAGCAAGAGCCCTGGCATTTTATTGTTTTTTCAGGTGAGGGCTTACAAAAATTAGCAGAATTCCAAAGCGAACTGTATAAACAGGAAGCCGGTGAGAACTTCAAAGAGATCACTTATACTAAACTACAGCAGAACCCACTGAAGGCTTCACATGTTATTGCTATTGGCATGAAAAGAACAAATAATAAGAACATTCCTGAGATCGAAGATATTGAGGCTGTCTCTTGTGCCGTACAGAATATATATCTTTCTGTTACTGCTTATGGGTTGGGGGGCTACTGGACCACAGGTGGAGTGACCTATAAAGAAAGTGCAAAATCATTTTTTGGTTTAGGAGAAGAAGATAAATTGCTCGGGTTTTTCTATATCGGGCAGGTAGCTTTACCTTCTACCGGTGGCAGCCGTAAATCAATTGAAGAAAAAACAACCTGGATAAACGAATAGATAGCATGGCAAAAAAAATTACCACACCTCCTTATCATATTTATTACCCGGTCAAAGTTGCTAAAAGCAAAATAGCCGGCAAAGGAGCATATGCTTTGCAGCGGATACCTGCCCGTAAAAAGATCGGTGACCTCGGTGGTGTCATCATCACGATGAAGGAAGCCATGAAGCTGATCAAAGATCTGAAAGTGATCAACCTGGTGGAACTGGATGATGACCTGGCCCTGAATGCATCAGCTAACCCCAATGATATGCGGTTCATCAATCATTCCTGCGATCCCAATACTTATTTACGGGTAATGAAGAACCGGGTGGAGTTTTATGCGTTAAAGAACATTAAAAAAGGAGAGGAACTGAGCTGTGATTATGGAGAAACACATCATGATGGCAAGCTACCCTGTCGTTGCGGGGCTAAAAATTGCAGGGGATTTATCTGATAACCCGTACATATTTATTTATGCGAAAGCTGCTTGTTATTATTTCTTTGTTACTGGTTGTTATTCTTTCAGTGTCTTTCACTGCTGATACAATTTCTGCAGGTAACCTTCGTAGGATTTACTCTCAGCCTGCATCTGTCTGGCCCAAACCGTTTGTGGATGATGGGGTGGAGTGGAAAGAGTTAGGCATATTGCCTGCAAGCCCGGTTGAAGCGCAAAAAGATTCTCTCCAAAATATCATTGAACTTGGAAAAATTTTATTCTTTGATCCACGGTTGAGCGGGTCCGGGAAAATTTCCTGTGCCAGCTGTCACCAGCCTGAACTGAACTGGACCGATGGAAAAGAAAAATCAATAGGTCATGAAGGAGCATTTACCCAAAGGAATGCCCCTACTATTCAGAACAGCTGGTTTTATCACCGTTTATTTTGGGACGGACGTTCAAGAGACCTGCAAGACCAGGCATTTGCACCCATTGTTAGTGAAGTGGAAATGAACAGTGAAATGCCCGATGTGATGCGAAAACTACGGCGGATAAGCGGCTATAAAGAACTATTTAAAAAAGCATTTGGCTCAGATGAGATCGGTCCCGACCGGATGACAGAAGCCATTGCGGTATTTGAAAAAACGATTGTGAGTGCCAAGAGCCGGTTTGATCAATTTTTAGAAGGCGATAAAAAAGCATTAAGTAATAGTGAGCTCCGGGGCCTGCATTTATTCCGCACCAAAGCAAGATGTATCAATTGTCATAACGGTACGCTATTCTCCGATAATAGTTTTCATAGCAGCGGCTTTTCAAACAATGACGCCGGTTATTATAAAGTGACCCATAAAGACGAAGATTCAGCAAAGTTCAAAACCCCTTCATTAAGGGATGTAGCCAAAACCGGCCCCTGGATGCATGATGGCCACATGAAGAATCTTTCACAGATCATCAGCCGGTATAGCCTTGCCAAATTCCCGGCGGGAACTGATCCCTTACTCAAACCTACCGGTCTCAGTTCCAAAGAGCAAAAGGATATTTTGAACTTCCTTACTGCTATTTCGGCGGACCCTCTGCCATTTCAAAAGCCAGTTTTACCACAATAAGCAACTATTTCGGGCTAAAAGTTATCTTTGCTCTCCAAACCTTAAAACATTCAAAAACGATAATCATGAAAAAATTCTTCTTTACAGTTGCTATCGCTGCTTTTG
>JAEUVP010000095.1 GCA_016786805.1 Chitinophagaceae bacterium
CAACTGGCCAAAGAATTCCTCCGGGTTAATATAACGATCAATAAAAATGACCCCAACTATATCCAGCCATTGGATAAAGACATCAATGATGTTTTTGATAAAAAGAAGAATAAAGCCTTCCGGAATGGCGAAGTGACCCGCTGGGTATTAAAAGACAGCAAGGGTAATCTCATCGGCCGCATCGCAGCCTTTGTCAATAAAAAATATAAGAATAAAGGTGACGATGTTCCTACCGGCGGTGTCGGTTTTTTCGATTGCATCAATGATCAGTCGGCCGCTGATATGCTGTTTGACGTAGCTAAACACTGGCTGATGCAAAGAGGTATGGAAGCTATGGATGGCCCGATCAATTTTGGCGAGCGGGACCGCTGGTGGGGATTGCTGGTCAAAGGTTTTGAACCCCCGATCTATTGCCTGAATTATAACCCGCCTTATTACCAGCAACTTTTTGAGCACTATGGCTTCAAAAATTTCTTCAACCAGGTTTGCTTTGCCTTGAAAACCGCTGAAGTAAATATGCCTAAATTCAGGCAACGGCATGCAGATTGTGCGAAAGACCCCAATTTCTCTTCCTCGCATATCAAAAAAGATCAATTGGAAAAATTCGCTAAAGACTTTGCCATTGTTTATAATAAAGCCTGGGCAGGTCATGGAGGGTTAAAACAACTGGAAGAAAAAGTGGTACTCAAAATGTTTCAATCCATGAAACCGGTAATGGATGAGAAGATATGCTGGTTTGTATATTATAAAAAAGAACCTATTGGTATCTGGGTCAACCTTCCCGACCTGAACCAGTGGTTCAAATACCTGCATGGCAAATTCGACTTGTGGCATAAGCTTAAATTCTTATGGGTAAAAAAGACCAAACACTGCGACAAATTTGTCGGGTTGGTTTTTGGTATTGTCCCGGAATGGCAGGGGAAGGGGGTTGACAGCTACCTGATCGTTGAAGGGGCAAATGTTATCCAGCCTAAGCCTTTATATGAAAAATATGAAATGCAATGGATTGGTGAGTTTAACCCAAAAATGATCAATGTAGCAGAAAGTCTTGATACCTATCGCAGCCGTATCCTGACCACATACCGCTATTTATTTGACCGTACGAAAGAATTCAAACCACACCCGATACTCTGATAAAAGAAGTGTTCATAACCCACCGCTTTTAGCAGCAAAACTTTCTTTATTATTGCACAAATGAGGGGTGTACCCATTCGTGGTGACTGACCTCCGGTTTTGAGTATGGAAAAATTCATCGTTTCAGCAAGAAAATACAGGCCACAGCTGTTCAATACAGTGGTGGGGCAGGCTCATATTACCACCACACTGAAAAATGCGATCAAAAATGACCAGTTGGCGCATGCCTTTTTGTTTTGCGGACCAAGAGGTGTGGGGAAAACAACCTGCGCCAGGATCTTAGCCAAAACCATCAACTGTGAAAGCAAGACCAAAGATGGCGAAGCTTGTAATAAATGTCATTCCTGTGTTTCGTTTAATGAAGGTACTTCACTAAATATTCATGAACTGGATGCAGCCAGTAACAACTCGGTGGATGATATACGGACACTGGTGGAACAGGTTCGTTTTGCACCACAGGCCGGTAAATACAAAGTATATATTATTGACGAGGTACACATGCTCAGTTCTTCGGCTTTTAATGCTTTTTTGAAAACACTGGAAGAACCACCCTCCTATGCCATTTTTATTTTAGCCACTACCGAGAAACACAAGATACTACCAACTATTCTCAGTCGTTGCCAGATATTTGATTTCAAAAGAATCACTCTCAATGACACGGTGGAGCATTTGCAGGAGATCGCTGATAAAGAAGAGATCAAAGCCGAAAAAGCAGCATTGCAGGTGATCGCTCAAAAAAGTGAAGGCTGTATGCGGGATGCCCTGAGTATCCTGGACAAGATTGTCAGTTTTACCAACGGCGAACTGAACTATACCAACACATTGGAGCATCTCAACATTTTAGATGCCGATTATTATTTCAAATTACTTGACTGCATGCAGCAACAGGATCTTTCCGGTGCTATGTTGTTGTATGACGATATTAACCGCAAAGGTTTTGAAGGTGATCTTGTATTGAATGGTTTTGCAGAGTTCATCCGCAATCTATTAGTATGCAGGGATGAGAAAGTAGCTGTGCTGCTGGAAGTCGTGGAAAGTTTCAAAGAAAAATATATGGAGACCGGTAAGAAAGTACCGGCTTCTGTCCTGATCAGTGCGTTGAATATCCTGAACGAAGCCGAGATCAATTATAAAGCCGCAAGAAACAAACGGCTGCATGTGGAGCTGGCCATCATCAAGCTTTGCTATTTACAACAGGCCCTTGAGCTTACCGCAGATGCCGGTGGAGTAAGTAAAAAAAAACTAGTTGAATCAGCAAAGTCTGTGGCCTTCCGCCAGATTAGCCCGATAGAAGTTAAAAACCAAAGCCCGGTTAGCAAAAAGTCCGGCAGTGATGACATAAAACTCATCATTGAAACGAGACCGGCCGAAAAAAATAAAGTGGCTGAATCATTACCGGTATACGGACAACCAGTAACCAACAACCTTCAGCCAGCTGCTGCAACAACTGCATCAGTAAAAACAGCCGGTAGCAAAATTTCTGCGCTGGATAAGATCCGCAAACAATACCAGGGCAATGGCAACGCCACCAATGGTAATACTAACCAACCACTGGAACTGGAAGCCCTCCAAAAAGCCTGGGCTGAATATGTGGTAGTATTGAAAGAAGCCAGGAACCCGGCCGCACAACCTTTTGAACTGGCCCTGCTGCGTGTCAAAGATGAAAATTCATTTGAAGCGGTCACGGCCAATAATATTGAACAAAAATTCATTGAGGCAGAAAGAAATAAACTTTTTCATTTCCTGCAGCAACATTTACATAACAGGTTACTTCAATTCAATGTGGTGGTGGAAGAAAAAGCTACCGACCGGCCACCTGTTGATATTCCGATGAACGCAAAAGAACAATTCCAGAAACTGGCTGATCAATATCCAATGGTCAAAGAATTAAAGGAACGCCTGCGACTTGATCTTGATTACTAATCTGTATATTTCAACTGCAGCTCCAGTATCAATTTGAATTTTTCAAACATGAAATTATTCACCGCCGCCCAGCTTTGGTTACTGATTGTATTTAATTCCAGTAATTCATTTTCAAAGAATGAACTGCCGCTGAAGTATGCGTAGCTGCTACTGATAAAGTTCTTGATCTTTTTATCTGTTTCAGGTTCCCTCAAAAAAGCATTTAATTCTATCCAGGCATTCAGGTTTCTTTTAAATGCCGGTTCATGATTTCCCTTCAGGTCCCCAATCATCCGGTTGATCTCTTCAATGCCAATGGTTTGACCGGAATAGATCAATTGTAATGACTCCAGCATTTCATTGACCTGTTTTAAAAACGCATCGGCCTTTTTCCTGAGTTCAAAATACTCCACATACCTGTTCTTCAATTCGTCGTAGTCGCTATTTCCTTTTTGCTGTGCCTTTTGATAGAAAAAGAGCCTGGCCTTCTTATCAAGCAACGCCAGGTTGGCCTGCATATCTTTTATTTCCTGTTCCAGTTTGCCAGCGGCTGTCAACGCTTCATTTTGTTTAAACTTCATGCCGTCGAAATCAAAGGTCTTTGTGTCAATTCTTTTATCAGCAATCGCTTTCAGTGTTTCCAGGTCATTGTTTGCTGCATTGATCTTTTTAGACAGTGAAGCATTCTCTGCGTTAAAAAGTTCAGCGAAACCCGGCACTGGCTGGTCAATAGCTTCCTCATCTTCTGGTATAGCCACCTGCCGGTTATCATAGAATCCCTTATAAGCCTCCGGCAGCGAATATTGTTTTGCATCATTCCGCAGTTTTTCCTCAAATTCTTCTCCCTCCACTGTTACTATACCTGCGGGCATCTCCACATTCTCATATACTTTCCTGGTGAGACTGTTCTCCAGTTCTTCCCTGTTTGTAAATAATACCCAGGCTGAATCGGGCAACACTTCAGCTTCAACAGCCAGTTGGTTCAGGTGATCCTCCCTGTCCTCTGTGGTCGGATGAGAAGCCCACTGATCTTTGAAATTGACCCTTGACAGGTTATTACTTTGTATGAAATCATCATTCACAACAGGCAGTCCGTGTTGCAGCGGCAGTTTGAATTCCTCTGCCAAATGGAGTAATACAGTTGTTTGATTTTGGTAGATATTACTACTGATCTTTTTTTGCCGGAAGAGGTCATCACATTTTTGTAAAGCAATATTATAACCGGAATTAGCCAATTCCACTCTCCGCAAAGCAGTAACCAGGCTCTTACTTCCGCTGACACTGGCGGCTACCGCATCGGCATGAAACTCCATCTCTCTTGATAAACGCATATAATTTTTATTGATCAGCCCATACATCTGCCGCAATATCCATTGTATGCCCTGTGCAATTTTTGCTGTGATGCCGGCGAAAAAAGCAAATACCCCATCGAGGCTGGCCCAGCTTTGTAAAAAACCAGCATACCCCTGGTTGTCAAAAAGCATGTTATGAATGATCTTGTTTACGTTGTACACAAAGCTGCCCAGCTTCATGCTGCGCTGGGAAAAGTGGCCAAATTCATGTGCCATCACCGCCTTGAATTCGCTGACATTTAAAGCATTTACCAGGCCCAATCCTATTTGCAGGTTCTTTTTCACCGGTAAAAACATACTCCAGAAACTGGAATCGTAAAATACACAGGCATTCACATCTGCTGACAAGTATATCTTTTTGGGAAAAGGAGTTTGGGTATCCTTTGTCAGCTTCCGGATAAAGGCAAATAAAACAGGCTGCTCCTCTTCTGTGATCTCAACAATACCTGAACGATCATATTTCGATACGGCAAATAAAAACTTGATGAGAAACACAAAAACCATCACTCCCACACCAATCAGCCCCAGTCCCGCCACGATAGTGATCAGCTTAGGAACATTGATAATAATAGCAATTCCTGCATATACACAACCGATCACCAGTCCAATAGAAAGGATGAACAATAACAGGTAAACGGCAAAAAAGAAGATAATGGACCCCAAGACACCTGAAACCTGCTTTTTAAAAGCGGCAGAAGGCTGTGTAATAGAATCGGGTACATTGGAGGGGTTGGCCGGGTATAAAAAATGAATAGTTGGCATAAACGGGACATCAGTTAAGTGAACTCAAAATAAGTAAAACCGCCTGTTCAAAAAAGAATAGCGGCAAAGGCGGTTCGGGCTTCAAAGCAACCGGGTAATTGCTCATTTTACCTTAATTTCGGCCAAAATTCATAGGCAAATGGCTGAAGTGATCTTAATGCCCCGCCTTAGCGATACCATGACCGAAGGAGTGATCGCTGCATGGCATAAAAAAATTGGCGACAACGTAAAAAAAGGCGACCTGCTGGCTGAAGTGGAAACAGATAAAGCCACCATGGAACTGGAAAGTTATAAAGACGGTACTCTTTTGCATATCGGCATTGACAAAGGTGGTAAGCTACAGGTAAATGACCTGCTGGCCATCATCGGCACTGCCGGGGAAGATATATCCGCATTAGTAAAAGAACATTCTGGTGGTGCTCCCGTGGCAACAGCCGCTAAAAAAGAAGAAACTCCTAAAGCAGCAACTCCCGCTGCGGCTCCACAATCAACAACATCCGCTGTTGATGTATCAAAGATGGATGAAGTGGTCTTGATGCCAAGGCTGAGCGATACCATGACGGAAGGTGTTATTGCTGCCTGGCATAAAAAGATTGGTGATGCGGTGAAGAAAGGTGAATTGCTGGCTGAAATCGAAACCGATAAAGCTACGATGGAGCTCGAAAGTTATAAGAATGGAACCTTATTATATATCGGGGCAGATAAAGGGCAGAAGATACAAGTCAATGACCTGCTCTGTATCATTGGTGAAAAAGATAAAGTGGATGTGAATGCCATTGTTGCTGCTGTAAAAGGCGGGGGTGGATCTTCCGCGGGTCAGCCTGTACCGGAAAAAACAACTGTTGCCGGCAGCCAGTCCGCAGTTACGGCATCAGTCACTACTGCTTCAACAGAAAACGGAAGAGTGAAAGCCTCTCCGTTGGCTAAAAAATTAGCACAGGAAAAAGGCGTTGATCTCCACAGTATCCACGGAAGTGGCGATGGTGGCCGGATCATCAAAGCTGATATTGATAATTACAAACCCGCTGCACAAACTGTGGCTGCCACTACAACCTCAGCTCCCGCTGCAAAAGCCACAACTGCTCCGGTGCCAGTATTTGCACCCGTTGCAGGGGAAGAAGGCTATACAGATATTCCAAACTCGCAGATACGAAATGTCATTGCAAAAAGATTGGCAGAAAGTAAGTTCTCGGCCCCGCATTTCTACCTCACGATGGAGATCAATATGGACAATGCCATGGCACTAAGAACACAAATGAATGAAGTAAGTCCTGTCAAGATCAGTTTCAATGATATGGTGGTGAAAGCAGCAGCCCTGGCCCTTCGCCAGCATCCTGCCGTGAATGCCTCCTGGATGGGTGATAAGATTCGTCGACACCATCATATTCATATTGGCATTGCGGTAGCGATTGAAGATGGACTCATTGTTCCCGTGATTCGTTTTGCGGACCAGAAAGGCTTCCCGCAGATAGCCGCTGAAAGCAAAGAATTAGCTGGTAAAGCCAAGAATAAAAAGTTACAACCTAACGAGTTTTCCGGTAATACATTCACGATCTCCAACCTGGGCATGATGGATATTGAAGAATTCACCGCCATCATCAATCCACCTGATAGTTGTATCATGGCAGTGGGAAGAATTAAGGAAGTGGTCGTAAGAAAAGGGGAAGGATTTGGCGTAAGTAATGTCATGAAAATAACGCTGAGTTGTGACCACCGCAGCGTGGATGGCGCTACAGGTGCAGCATTCCTTCAAACATTCAAGAAACTATTGGAAAGCCCTCTTTCCATGTTACTGTAAATAAAGTACTATCCTTAATATAGTAAAGCTACCCGACGGTAGCTTTTTTTATGCAGTAAATACGGTTGTGGCAAAATTGTTGATACTGGGTAGTAATGAGTTGACAGTTACTAAGTGTTTAACCTTAAACTGCTAAAAATTATAGCTCAGGTTAAAATACCTGGTTATTCAGACTGTTATTTTTACAGAAGAAATCAAAATCGAACCTATGGAAGAGAATGAAAGCAATGAATTTTCGTGGAACACCTTTTTTTTTGTTACGGGTATCAGTTTTTTAGCATTCAGTGGATTACTAAAATTACTGGATGGTAACCATGTGGGACTTTTCTTAAGAACCGGGCTTTCAGCCATTTTTTTGGGAGTGCTATCCCTGATGAATCAATGGCTAAGTAAGAAATTTCTTGCTGGCAAGTCTCCATCTAAACAGCAACAATCTTCGCTTTAATACCCGCTGGCAGTCAGCTTTACTAATTTACCATCCATCGTTGTTACAATCAAGGTATGCTTGTCAAGTACTCTGACAGTATTCACCATCGAATTATCAATCTTGTGGGCCCATATTGTTTTTCGCTCTGCCGGGTCAATGCAATACACCACACCGCTTTTGGTGCCGAAGAAAAGCAATCCTTCTTTTTCAATCAGCATGGATGGAACATGTTCGTA
>JAEUVP010000145.1 GCA_016786805.1 Chitinophagaceae bacterium
CCGTTCTCTTCCAGGTTCACCAGGTGCGTGGCCAGGTTGCCATCCGTTACTTCCAGCATTTGCTTCAGGTCATTAAAGTTCACTTCCTCATTCACCAGCAGGATGCTCATCACCCCGAGGCGGATGCGGTTATCGAAAACCTTATTTAAACCTGTGATCGGATTCTTCATGTTCAAAAATTAGAGGATCAGGCCGTTTTACGTTCATATTTCCACCACATACTGATACCATATATAATGTGTAACACACCGAAGCCGATGGCCCAGAAATACAATCCCTTTCCCACCCATTGCATATTGATCAGTCCCAGCACTATTTCACAGTAACCCAGGTAACGTATATCGGTCAGTGTATATTTACTGGCATTCACCAACGCCAGCCCGTAAAAGATCAGACAGGCAGGTGCCACAAAACGCCAATCATTGTATTGGAGCATTCCTAAGATGAATAAAGCACCGGCTGCCAGCGGGATCAGCATATTCCACATGAGGCGGCGGGACGTGGGATTCCATAAGGAGGTTCCTTCATTACTTGATTTGCGCCAGGTAAAATAAAAAGCAGCAATAAAAGCCGCTGCAAAAACTGCCGCTGCCAAACCTAACAACTGCAATTTCAACGTGGCAAAAGCAGTATCCGAATAGCCGCCTCTTTCATCGTACTCTGTATAATAATTTTTAAATAGTATGTAACGGGCAATAGCTGCACCGGCTAATGCAAAAAGCCCGGCGGCTACCCCGCTCAGCCCGCTGAGAGAAATAAAACGGGAAGATCGTTCCATCAGCTGGCGGATATCCCGGATGTCTTTGAGAGAGTCGGTTGGTTGGTTATGTTCGCTCATAAAAAGCACTTTGAATTACAAAGTAAATGCGCCAAACCCATACTTCCAAATAATTTTACCAGGGCATTACCTGTTTACAGTGATTTAACAATAAGACTATTCCCAGCGGTTCGTATTTTTACCGGGTAATGCAGACCCTGAAACAAAACAAACCCATCCTGTTATTATTCGCCTTCCTCCTGCTCGGGGGCTGGGCTTCCGGCCAGAAAAAAAGGATCAGCGGCACCGTCAAAGATTCACATAGTGAAGAAAATATTCCTTTCGCATCTGTTCGTTTTAAAAATGCCACTATCGGCAAGCTTACTGATTCAGCCGGCACTTTTTCTTTTTACCTGAATAGCTGGCCATCTGATACTTTAGAAATTACTTGTGTAGGTTACCAGCCTTTTTACTTTGTGATCAGCCCTTCCAAAGATTCCATACTTACCACCATTAAAATGGAGAGGGGCACTTTCAATGAAGGGGTACGGGTAAAAGTGAAAGTGAACAAAGGCCTGTTGCTATGGCGAAAGATCGTGAAGAACAAACCGGATAATGACCGCTACCGCTTTGCTAATTTCTCCTATGAATTATACAATAAACTGGAACTGGACCTGAAGAATATCAATTTTGAAAAATTCGGGAGGTTCAAGCCGCTGAAACCGATCAGCGATCTCATCAACCAGAATATTGACACTTCCGAAGGTTTAAAATACCTGCCTTCTTATCTTACCGAAGCCTTATCCGATTATTATTACCAAAAAAGTCCGAAGAAAAGAAGGGAGATCATCAAAGCTGCCAATACCAACGGCATTAAGAATGAAAGTATGGTGAAACTGCTGGGCGGCATGGACCAGGTGGTGAATGTCTACAACAATTTCATCCCCGTGATGGATAAACAATTTGTAAGTCCCATCAGTGATAACGGTGATTACTATTATAATTACCGGGTGGTGGATACGCAGTTGGTGAATAAGAAACGCTATTACCATTTGGTCTTTATTCCCAAAAGAAAGGGTGGTGATACCTTTGAAGGTGATTGCTGGGTACACGACAGCACTTTCGCTATTCAGAAAATGAATCTTCGTTTGGGCAAGGAAGCCAACGTGAATTTTGTGGAGAACCTGAGCCTGATCCAGGAATACAACCTGATCAACGATACCACCTGGTTCTTGTCCAAAGACAAATTTGTAGCTGACCTTTCTCCCCTGGGAAAAGACAAACCCGGTTTTATCGGCCGGAAGACCACTACCTATAAGAATGTGATCATTAATGATACCTCCGTTATCCGGGAGCTGGATAAAAATAAGATACTCGAAGAAGTGATCACCCTTCCCGGCGCCGATGAAAAGAATAAAGAATTCTGGGCAGGTTCAAGACATGAAGAGCTGACGAAAACAGAAGCTAGTATTATCCGTATGATCGATACGCTGATGAATGCGCCGGTATTCCAGCGTTTCACCCGTACTGCCAATTTTATCGGTACCGGTTATTTGAATATCGGAAATTACCAGATCGGTCCCTGGTTCAACTGGATCACTTCCAACTCCTGGGAAGGTTTCCGCATGCGGTTTGATCTCGGTACCAATAAAAAATTTGATAAACGCTGGTGGTGGCATGGCTACCTGGCCTATGGTTTTGGTGACCAGAAATTAAAAGGAAAAGCAGAACTGTTTTACCTGCCCAAAAAACATCCCCGCTTATTTCTTTATGGGTCTTATACCAACGATATTGACTGGGGACAAAACTATTATGGGGAAGTGACACAAGACAATGTCTTTGCGTTAGCTGTTCGTAAAACAAATGTCCCGGTAAAATTTTTGAAGGTCAATGAAAAAAGATTTGAGTTCTTTAATGAAACAAGATCAGGTTTCTCCACCTTAGTTGCCGCCACGCATAAATCGTACCTGCCGCTACGTAACCTGATACCCAAAGATTCTTTCACAGCTGTCAGCGGCCGTGAACCACTGACCAGTTTTGAAGTATCGGTCCGTTTACGGTTTGCCTATTTAGAAAAATTTCTCGAGAATCAATTCTTCCGCACCAGTTTGGGAAGCCCCTATCCTATTACGGAGTTATATATTTCCCGCGGCGTATCCGGCTTCTTTAAAAGTAATTACGATTATACCAAGATATCGGGAAGTGTATCCGACTATATGAAGATCCCTCCTTTCGGCAGCATCTCTTATTATATATACGGAGGCCAGACCTTCGGCACCCTTCCTTATATGTTACTGGATATTGCACCCGGCAACGAATTATACTATTACAACAAGTACGCCTTCAACATGATGAACCGCTGGGAATTTGTCCATGATAAATATGCCGGTGTCAATATTGAACACAATATCGGGAACGGAATTTTCCGCATGTTACCCAAACTCCGCTGGCGCCAGTTCTGGACCGCCAAAACACTATGGGGCAGCTTATCTGAAAAGAACCGGGCCTTTAATTTCAAACAGGGACATAGCTTTCAAACACTTAATGGCCGTACCTATCTTGAACTTGGCACCGGTGTAGATAATATCTTCAAAGTTTTCCGGGTTGATTTTATCTGGAGAGTATTGCCCGCCACGATCGACAAACAGGGCGATAAAGCTTTTGGCATCTTTGGAAGTTTCCGCTTAGCTTTTTAATTACAGGGATAAAAAATCTTCTACCCGTAATAGTATTAATCCTGCGTGAACTTGAAGAGCAGCCTTTATCATCTTGTTCACTGCTCAACCTTTTTCATTAACTTTCTTTCATAAATACGATTGCATGGCTTCACACTACATTTTATCCCTTGACCAGGGCACTACCAGCAGCCGGAGTATGGTATTCGATAAACAGGGTAATATCATCAGCATGGCGCAAAAAGAATTCAAACAGATCTTTCCGCAACCGGGTTGGGTGGAACATGATGCCAGTGAAATATGGAGTACCCAGTATGGCACCATGGCGGAAGCATTGGCCAAAGCCAAGATCAATATGAAACAGATCGCTGCGATTGGTATCACGAATCAAAGGGAAACAACCGTAGTATGGGACCGCAAGACCGGGCTGCCTGTTTATAATGCTATCGTGTGGCAGGACCGGAGAACTGCCAATTTTTGTGATGAACTGAAAGAAGCGGGTATGGCTGCTGCTATTCAGCAACGCACCGGTTTG
Organism: Chitinophagaceae bacterium; assembly: GCA_016786805.1. Classification (GTDB taxonomy): domain Bacteria; phylum Bacteroidota; class Bacteroidia; order Chitinophagales; family Chitinophagaceae; genus CADEDV01. The sequence continues at coordinate 3,968 of JAEUVP010000145.1, forward strand.
ATCATTGATGCTTATTTCTCCGCTACCAAACTCAAATGGATATTGGATAATGTGAGCGGTGCAAGGGAAAGAGCTGAAAAAGGAGAACTTGCTTTTGGTACCATCGATTCATGGCTTACCTGGAATTTAACGAACGGCGAAATACATGTTACCGACGTTTCCAATGCTTCCCGCACCATGCTTTTCAATATTCATACCCTGCAATGGGATGAAGACCTGTTGAAACTATTTAAAATTCCGGCTGCGGTTTTACCGGAAGTAAAAGCTTCCAGTAAAGTGTATGGTGTTACCGGCAGTATCATTCCGGATTCAAGAGTTCCCATTGCTGGTATGGCTGGTGATCAGCAGGCTGCTTTGTTTGGCCAGCTTTGCACACAACCGGGTATGGTAAAGAATACATATGGCACAGGTTGTTTCATGCTGATGAATACGGGTGAAAAAGCCATCACATCAAAGAATAATTTACTGACCACCATTGCCTGGCAGATCGATGGTAAAACCGAATATGCACTGGAAGGAAGTGTGTTCATTGCCGGCGCCGTGGTGCAATGGCTGCGGGATGAATTGAAGATCATTCGTACGGCCAAAGAAATTGAAACCCTGATCAGCACTGTAACGGACAGCAGTGGTGTTTATATTGTTCCTGCTTTTGCCGGCCTGGGTGCCCCCCACTGGAACCAGTATGCAAGAGGAACCATCTTCGGGTTAACCAGGGGCAGCAACAATGCACATATTGCCAGAGCTGCTCTGGACAGCATTGCGTACCAGACCTATGATGTATTGAAAGCGATGGAAGCTGATTCTGGTATTCATATCAAAGAACTGCGGGTGGATGGCGGCGCCACGGTGAATAACCCCCTGATGCAATTTCAAAGTGATATCCTGAACTGTAAAGTGGTGCGTCCGAAAATAACAGAAACAACAGCGTTAGGCGCTGCCTATCTCGCCGGGCTGGCCGTGAGCTATTGGAAAAATATTGACGATATCCGTGAACAATGGCAGGTGGACAAATCCTTCTCTCCTTTTATGAAAGAAGAAGAAAGAACAAAACTGACTCACGGATGGCAACGGGCCGTGAAGGCGTCGATTGCGTGGGCGAATGAATGAGGACCAAACACCCCTCTAAATCTCCCCTGAAGGGGAGAGTTCTGAAGAGCTTTATTACACGAAAGACAAATTTGATACCCACCAGCATTGAACAGAGCATCAATGATACAGCAACTCCAATCCCAACCCGAATGGGATATCTGCATCATTGGTGGAGGAGCCACGGGTTTGGGTGCGGCGGTAGATGCTGCCTCAAGAGGATTCAAAACAGTGCTGTTTGAAAAATATGATTTTGGCAAAGGCACTTCTTCCCGCAGTACCAAGTTA
>JAEUVP010000215.1 GCA_016786805.1 Chitinophagaceae bacterium
AAAAAAGCGAAAGGCCTTAATCAAAAATACCTTAGTCAATTAGCTGCCATCAACAAAACAGGTCTAACAGCATCTGAGTTATTAAGTATTGACGTACTTACCTACAAATTAAAATCAGAAAAAGAACGACTAAATAATTCTTTGGGGTTTTACAGACCTGTTGATCAATTCGTATTTAGTTTTTCAACACGGTTTGCAACATTGGGTTCGGGAGCTGGTTTTGTTCCTTTCAATACTGAAAAAGATTACAGGAATTTTATCAGCCGCATGAAAGATTTTCAAGTATGGGTCGACCAGGCCATTGCTAATATGAAAAAGGGAGTTTCCCAAAATAATACAAACCCAAGGGCTGCAATGCAAAAAGTGCCAGCACAATTAAAGCCATTATTTGAAGGTGCTGTAGAGGCGAATGTTTTTTATAAACCTTTACTAAAAATACCATCCAACTTAGATCGTGTTGCTGCTGTTCAATTAAAGAAAGATTATACGGATGCTATTGAAACTATTATCAAACCATCGTATAAAAAATTGCATGATTATATCGTTACCGGTTATATTCCAAAAGCCAGAACAACATCAGGCTTATTAGATAATGATAAGGGCAAGAAAGAATATGAGTTGTGGTTAAAGTTTTATACAACCACAAACATTACTGCCGAACAAATTTTCAATTTAGGGCTTAGTGAAGTTGCCCGTATTCGCAAAGAAATGGATTCTGTAAAAACACTGGTTGGCTTTGAAGGTGATTTGAAATCATTTTTTGAATATGTAAAAACCAATTCCAAATTTTTTCCCTTCAAAACAGAAGAGGAAGTGTTGGATAGATTTAGAAGTTTTTTGGATAAAATGTCGCCTCAGCTGAATTTACTTTTCAATTTAACACCTAAAGCCAAGTTTGAGGTACGGGCTACTGAAAAGTTCCGGGCCGCTGGTGCGAATGCTCAATATATACAGCCATCAAGGGATGGAAAAAAGCCGGGCATTTTTTATGAAGTAATCCGTGACCCGGCTACATACAATTATTTTGCGATGGAAGATCTGTTTATACATGAAGCTATTCCGGGGCATCACTACCAGGTGGCTATTCAACAGGAAGCTGATATTCCGGAATTTAGAAAAACTTATTTCACAAGTGCTTTTGGTGAAGGCTGGGCATTGTATGCCGAAAGTTTAGGCAAGGAATTAGGGATGTACACAGACCCTTATCAATATTTGGGCAGGTTAAATGGTGAAATTGAAAGGGCTGTTCGGTTAGTTGTAGATGCAGGAATCCACTACAAAGGATGGAGCCGTGAAAAAGCTATAGCTTATGTGCTGGAGAACCAACCCGTATCATCTGCTGAGGCGGAACAGCGGATAGAACGTTATATGGTAACAGCAGGACAGGCCGTAAGTTATAAGATAGGTGAGTTAAAAATTATTGAACTGCGTGAAATGGCAAAGAAGAAGCTGGGGAACATGTTCGACATTAAAGAATTCCATAACGAAGTGTTGAAAGATGGCTGTCTTCCTCTTATTATTTTGGAAACGAAAATCAATCGGTGGATAGAAAGTAAGCTATTCTAAATTTTAATAAATGGTAAAGAGAATTTTTATACTTCTTTTTTGGATCGCTTTCTTCGGTTTCTTTTTATATAAACTGATTCCGAAGTACAAATATCTCACTGATGATACATTGAAACATTGGGGAACTAATACGGTTTTTGATAACAGCGTTTTTGCTTTGCATATTTTCTCCGGCATCATTGTCTATTTCACGGCCATATGGCAATTCACTCCTTTTATACGCAACAACTACATTTCATTTCACCGCAAAACGGGCAAGCTCTATATCCTTTCATCCCTGCTTTGTATTACTGCATTGTTTGTTATGATACCAAGAAACTGGTGTATTCCCTGCAAACTTTCACAATTTATAGTAACCAGTTTATGGCTGTTGTTTATCCTACTTGCCTATTATTTTATCAAGCAAAGAAAAATAGTGCTGCATCAACGAATGATGATAAGCAGTTTTATTTGCGCTGCCTATTTTGTTACGATTAGAGTAATTGATGCTTACGCCATGAACATATTCTATTATTTATTTCCAACTGAATCAACAGCATTTCTAACTTCAGACATATTTGTGTGGCTGGTTCCACTGCTTTTATTCAATATGTATTGGTTGATAAAGGATAAAAAACAAACTGCATGAACTAAAATAATTTATGAAAAAACTATCACTCCTTCTCCCGGCGATTTTATGCTTAACATTGTTACTGGCACAGCAACCCACAACCAATAAGCAGCTGGCCGTACAGCAAACCGTTGTAAAACTATTTGATGCTTTATCCAACCGTGATTCGGTCAGTTTAAAAGCTTATAGTACAGCAGATATCACCTTATACGAATATGGCCATGTATGGAATATAGACACACTTATCCTGAGAGCTATTACAGGGAACCAGTCAGCCGATTTTAAACGTACCAATAATTTTGAGTTCATTAAAACTACTGTAAATAAAACTACAGCATGGGTTACTTACCGTTTGCAATCATTACTATTTAAAGATGGCAAACAAACAACTGTGCAATGGCTGGAAACAGTAGTTTTAGTCAGAGAAAGAAAACAGTGGAAGGTAAAACACCTGCATTCAACACTTATTAAACCGAGTTAAAAAGTATACAATGAAAAAAATTATCGTTATCGTTTTGTTCCTGCTTGTTCAAATGTACCTGTATGCCCAAAAACCCCGTGCAAGAGATATCAGAATTCCTTTTGATGGCATACCCGGAAAATTTAATGCTATCACTGATGTAAAAGGAGTGGAAGTTGGTTATAGCACTATCATCTCTGGCAACGGAAAAAATATAAGAGGTAAAGGCCCGGTGCGTACTGGCGTTACCGCTATATTGCCGAGAGGTAGAAATAATAATCCTGTTTATGCCAACTGGTATGCACTCAATGGTAATGGAGAAATGACGGGTACCACCTGGATCACTGAGTCTGGCTTTTTAGAAGGCCCCATTATGATTACCAATACCAACAGTGTGGGTGTGGTAAGGGATGCGGTGCTGAAATGGTTTGTAAAAACAGGGTGGTACAAAGAAGATTTCTGGTACACTTATCCAGTTGTGGCAGAAACTTACGATGGCTTTTTAAATGATATTTATGGTTTTCATGTAAAAGAAGAAAATGCCTGGGAAGCATTGGACAGTGCAAAAAGTGGTTTGCTGAAAGAAGGCAATGTAGGTGGCGGTACCGGTATGATGTGCCTTGGATTTAAAGGTGGCACAGGCACAGCATCGAGAGTTATAAAAATTAAAGACTCTACTTATACTCTTGGTGTATTGGTACAATCAAACTTTGGTGGTAAAAGCAATTTTGCCATTGCTGGTGTGCCCGTTGGCAGAGAACTGAAAGACACGATGAATTATGAATTCAAAGCACCGCCGTCTTATCAGCAGGGAGATGGTTCTATCATTGTGGTACTGGCAACAGATGCTCCATTATTACCACACCAGTTAAAAAGAATTGCTGCAAGAATTGCTTTGGGTGTTGGCAAAGTTGGCGGAAAGGGAGAAAATGGCTCCGGCGATATTTTTATTGCCTTCTCTACTGCCAATCCATCTGCATTTCAACGGGAAGAATTCTCCAGGCTGGATGAGCTGCCGAATGATATGATTAACCCCTTATTTAACGGGACAGTACAGGCGGTGGAAGAAGCTATTATTAATGCGATGGTGGCAGCAGAAACGATGGAAGGAATAAATGGTAACAAGGCTTATGGTCTACCGCATAATCTGGTGATGGAAGTATTGAAGAAATATAATCGGATAAAATAATCCTATCAGCACAAAGCAATTACTACCTGCATTATCCATTACCTTCTTACAGCCTTTGCGCAAACAAAATTGTATAGGATGTAGTATGGATATACTAATTACAAGATCGAGTTGCAAAGGCATTGAATAGGAATAAATAATTGCAGTTGAATCTATGAAGTATTAAAATAGAAATAAAAACACAAATTATATTAAAACTTAAATCTTATGACAGTACCATACGTTGGCGCAATTTGCCTTTTTGCCGGAAGTTATGATATTAAAGGCTGGTCATATTGCGACGGAAAATTATTACCTGCTGCAGATTTCCCCGAATTATATGATGTTATTGGTAATAAATACGGAGGAGATGCCAATACAAAGGAAAATTTTGCATTGCCTGATTTGCTGGAACAAGAAAAAGAATTAAACGGTGTAAGGTATCAAATAGCAATAAGCAAAAATAATTATGCCCCGGAGTTAATTGTAGGTACAATTTTTTTAAGTATCCATGATACTCCTCCGGATGGCTGTGCATTTTGCGATGGGTCTTTATTACGAATAAATGAGTTTCAAGCGCTGTTTTCAATATTAATGGCTAAATATGGTGGCAACGGATATACAACTTTTGGTTTACCCAATTTAACGGAAGCAGAAAAAAAATTGAATGGGCCCAGGTATGTCATATGCTTAACCGGGATATATCCGCCCAGGGATTAATTTTTGTATAGATTGTCGCAGTGTTATCATTCATGAAAAATTGGCCATACATAAATTATTGGAGAAGAATAAAGCGATTAGCTTAGCCGCCGCTAAAAAAATAATTGAGCATGAAAAAAATAATAGCCCTGTTTTGTTTTGTTGTAAGTATGCAAACTGTATTTGCACAAGGGGTCAATGTAGATTCCATACTCCAAAAAGTGGCCGTGGAAAAAGATGGTGATAAAAGATTTGATTTACTCATCAGCCTGATCGGTACTGAAATTAATAATAACCCCGAATGGTGTATTCAAACAGGCCTGAAAATATTGAATCAATCCAAAGATGAAAGCAGTAACATTGAAAAAACGGTTGCTTACTCCTTTTTAGGGCAGGGTTACCGGTTGCTGGGAAACAGCATTAAAGCCCTGGATTATCACCATAAAGCTATTGTTACTGCAGAAAAAACCAATAACCTGTCTTTATTGGCTTTTGCAGAAAATCAAACAGCACATATTTACAGAGACAGGGAGGAATATGATAAGGCCAAAAGCATTTACCTGTCTTCAGCAGCACATGCTGATAAAGGACACAATGAAAAAATAAAAGCGTGGGCCCCGTCAAACCTGGGCGCCGTATATCTTGCTACCAATAGCTTAGATTCATCACTGATGTATTCACAAAGAGCTTATGAAATTTTTGTGCGGCTAAAAATCATTGACAATAATAGTGGCTATCTTTTTACAAACCTTGGGGGTGTACATAGCAAACTAGGTAACGCCCAGCTTGCTGTTAGTTATTTTAATACGGCTATTAATAAAAATCAAAGTTCTTCAAATATCAGGTATCTCAATTTGCTATATAATGGTTTGGCAGAGCATTATCAGCGATTTAACCAAACCGACTCCTGTGTCTTCTATGCAAAGAAAGCCATTGCAGCGGTGAACAATACTTCTTTCTTTTACCTGAGCAGTAAACCGGCAAAATTATTAGCTGATATCTATGAAAAAACAAATTGCGACAGCACATTAAAATATGCAAAGATTTTAAAAACAGCCAACGATTCGTTAACCAGCAGCAAAACCAATCAGCAAATATTGTTAATGACCTTTGAAGAAGATTTGCGGCAACAGGAAGTAGCAGCAGAAAAAATAAAAGAAGAACAACAACGAAAGCAAAATATTCAATATGCCTTAATAGCACTAGGTATCCTCACCTTCATTATTTTGTTTTTAGCTCTTAGTCGCCGCCATATCACCAACACAAAACTCATCCAGTTTCTCGGTGTAGTTGCCCTATTATTGGTGTTTGAGTTTTTAAACTTATTGCTTCACCCTTTTTTAGAACGGATCACCCATCATTCACCGGTATTGATGTTGCTGGCTTTGGTTTGTATTGCAGCTTTACTTGTGCCATTGCATCATAAGTTAGAAAAATGGGCTACACATAAATTAGTGGAGAAAAATAAAGCTATTCGACTGGCAGCAGCGAAGAAAACAATTGAAGAGCTGGAAAAAAATAAATGAGTACCGTTCAACTAAAAATTCCTTTATGCAACCAACTGCAACACTCACCTCAAAACGAATTGAATCCATTGACCTGCTTCGCGGAATAGTGATGATCATTATGGCCCTGGACCATACCCGTGATTTTTTTCACCAGGAAGCTTTCACGGGTGATCCGCTCAACCTTACCAGCACCACTCCCTTCTTATACTTTACCCGCTGGATCACCCATTTATGTGCTCCCACTTTTGTTTTCCTATCCGGCGTATCAGCATGGCTGCAGCATGGCCGTAAAACAACCAAAGAACTCAGTGGCTTTTTAATTACCCGTGGGCTCTGGCTTATCCTCCTGGAAATAACGGTCATCACATTCGGCATAACAGCCGATATTCATTTTGGATTTTTTGTATTACAAACAATCTGGTCTATCGGTATCAGTATGATCATTCTTGGCCTGGTGATCTGGCTGCCGTTTAAAGTGATACTCAGCATTGGGTTACTGATTGTGCTCGGGCATAACAGTTTGGATTTTGCAGAAGCGGAACGGCAGGGAAATGTATCCCTGTTCTGGAATTTTTTACACCTGCCAACTGTTGTTCCCCTGGGTGGCGGTCATTTTCTGGGCATCTTCTATCCCTTTCTTCCCTGGGCAGGATTAATGATGCTCGGTTATTGCTTCGGAAAGATTTTCACGACTATCCATCCGCCCCGCAGGAATAAAATAGTGTTGTGGACAGGTGTTGGCCTGCTGATTTTCTTTATTGCAGTAAGGGCGATGAATATATACGGAGATCCTTCTCCATGGAGCCAGCAGAAGAATAATCTCTTTACTTTTTTGTCATTTATGAATGTTACCAAATACCCGCCTTCTTTACTATTCCTCGCTGTGACTATTGGAGTTGCACTGCTGTTTATGGCGTTGTTGAAAAACACCAGCGGCAGGATATCAAAGATCATTTCGGTATATGGCAGGGTTCCCTTCTTTTATTATATCCTGCATTTTTACCTGTTGCACATCATCACTATTATTCTATACCTGCAGCGGGGGCATAGCATAGCAGAAGGAGTAAAGGGAGTGCCCGGTCTTCCTTTTAAATTTGCTGTACCCGGTGAAGGGTATAGCCTTGGTATTGTATATATCGTTTGGATAGCTGTCGTTATTGCCCTGTATCCGCTATGCAAATGGTATGACCGGTATAAAACCACTCATAAAGAAAAATGGTGGCTGAGTTATTTGTAATTTTTATCATTCGTTAAAGCCTGCTAAACTTCCTGCAGTTTCTGTAACTTGTATCCATGAAGTGGTTACTCATTCTTTTATTTATTCCTGCCGCTACCCTGGCACAGGATTGTGATCTGCTGATCAAAAATGGTAAGATCATTGATGGTACCGGCAATAACTGGTACTATGGAAATATTGCGGTGAAAGACGGGAAGATCCTGAAGATAGGAAGAGACGTCAATCCTCCTGCTAAAAAGATCATTGATGCCAAAGGGCTGATCGTAGCCCCGGGTTTTATTGATGTGCATACGCACCTGGAAGGAGATGAGATAAAGGAACCCAATGCCACCAACTTTATCCTCGATGGCGTGACCACCTGCATTACCGGCAACTGTGGTTCTTCTAACGTGGATATCGGCAAGTATCTTCGCTGGGTTGATTCATTAAAGTTATCCATCAATGTAGCCACCCTTGTTGGTCACAACGATATCCGGAAAGCAGTAATGGGCCGGGCCAACCGGGATGCCAGCGCTGCTGAATTGCAACAAATGGAAACACTGGTGGACAAAGCCATGAAAGACGGGGCCGTTGGTTTATCCACCGGGCTGATCTATATACCCGGCACTTATACCAAAACACCGGAGATCGTTGCTCTCGCAAAAGTAGCGGCTAAATATGATGGCGTTTACGCCACGCATATGCGGGATGAAGGCGATAGTGTGACCTATGCCATTGAAGAAGCACTTACGATCGGGAGAGAAGCCAACATACCCGTTGAAATCTCTCATTTCAAATTAAGCGGTCAGCATAACTGGGGCAGAAGCAAAGAAACCGTGGCCCTGATCAAAAAAGCAAGAGAAGAAGGACTGGAAGTAACCATTGATCAGTATCCCTATACTGCCAGCAGTACTTCGATCAGTACACTGCTGCCGGATGAGGTATTGGCCGATGGACAGGATTCCATCAAAGCAAGATTACAACGGCCGGAAATAAGAAAACAGGTTACTACTCATATTTTAGCAAGGCTGAAAAAAAGAAAATTAAAGCACCTCAGTTACGCCGTGGTTGCTTTCTATGGCCCTGATACAACTTATAACGGCAAAAGCATTGAACAGATCAACCTGCTGAAAGGAAAAAAACACAAGGCAAAGTTGGAAGCAGAAACCGTCATGGATATCATGATGAATGGCGGTGCCAGTGCCGTTTTTCATGGTATGGGCGAAGAAGATGTGAAACGCATTATGCAGTACCCCTTCAATATGTTTGCCAGTGATGCCACTATCAGGGTGTTGAATGCCGGCATGCCGCACCCAAGAGGATATGGAACGAACGCAAGGGTGCTGGCAAAATATGTACGGGAAGAAAAAGTGATCTCTTTAGAAGAAGCCATCCGCCGGATGACCTCTTTACCGGCACAAAAATTTCAACTCAAAGACCGTGGCTTACTGAAAGAAGGAATGGCAGCAGATATTATCATCTTCGATGAAAAAGAAGTAAGGGACGTTTCCACTTTTGAAAAGCCGCATGCTTATTCGGCCGGTTTCCATTTCGTGATCGTCAACGGTGTCCTTACTGTTGAGAATGAAAAACACCTGGGTATCCGGGCTGGTAAGGCATTGCTCCATAAAGAATTGTAAGTGGCCTTTTACACCGCCGTTAAAAGATCAATTGTAAATTATACCTGCTTATTTCATTATTACACAAATGTGTAATTGCAAGACTTACAGGCAATAGCTACTTTTATTGCTCAAATTTAAACTTGTCAGCTATGAAACGAAGCAGCCTTTATATCAGCACCTTTTTAGTGTGCCTTTTTTCAGCCATGACGGTCCATGCCCAATTGAAAGATGGCGAAATCGTACGGATCAAAAATGTAAAAAGCGGTAAATATGCTAAACCAATGAATCTCCCGGCGGGAGGGCAGGAGTTTAATGCACAGATCGTTTTATTTACCCTTGGTGAGGATGCCCGTATGAAATGGAAAGCGATTGCTGTAGCAGGTGGCTATTTTAAGTTCCAAAATCTTGAAACAAATAAATTCCTGGGTGTACTCAACCGGAGTAAAGAACAATACGGATTTATTTGCCAGAAAAACGAAATGGTCCCCAGGCCCATGAATGTAACACCTATCAACAATGAAGACCTGTACTGGAAACTTGAAAAAACGGCAACCGGCTTTAAACTAAAAAATAAAAACTCCGGCCTTCTTGCTGCCGTGGAAGGCGGCGGGGTTAACAATAATTCAAAGCTGATTCAATGGGCCGACCAGGGACAACCCGATACGGAATGGCAGTTTGAAACTGTTGGCACCAATAATTCAACTGCAACCGGTAAAAAAGTACTGTTTGATGTGGTACTGAATTATATCGCCGTTTCCGAAGCTACCCGCAACCGGATTGATAATGGTGATTGCAGAAGAGTGTTTGGACAGGTAAGCACCGAACTCTGGGAGCTGGATGAAAATAATGAAATGAAAACAAGGTTGCGTTCGTATAATAACATGTCGGAACTTGTGTACAACCAAACTAATTTCCAGGGTCCCCCTACAGCGGGATTAAGTTATTACCAGGATGACCGCAACGCATCGGCTAATAGCCAAATGGGAAAAGTCACTTATAATATCCCGGAAATACTGTTAAAAGAGAAAAAGCTGATGCTGGTTGTAAAAACCTTTATCGGAACCCGTCACAAAGACAGCGATCTGTCTTCATTCGATGCCTTAAAAATGAGCGAGGAACTGCGAACCACTTATATCCTGGATTACCGGGCCAGCCGTACTGAAACTATTGAAGCCATTACGGATCTTGCAAACACCAATCAAAACATGAACCTGCTGAACCTTGTAATTCCGTTCAGCAATTTTGCCCGGGCAGATGATACACATAAACTCTGGGTAAAATTCACTTGTAAAAAGAACTGATAACATCCCCTGGAAACGATCATAGAAGCAACCTCCGGGTTGCTTTTTTTGCGGGTGTTGATTACGACCAGTAACTTTAAAGCACTTAAACTTCCTGTATGCGTAAATATGCTTTTCTTCTCCTGGTTGTATTAGTTCAATGCTCCCTTGCTCTTGCCCAGCAAATTGTTACCGTTCCCAAACCTGAAGCGGCCGGTTTCTCCTCCGAACGGCTGAAACGACTGGACCGTGAAATGAATGAATGGGTGAACAAAGGCTGGATGAATGGCGGCACTGCCCTGATCATCCGTAATGGCAAGATCGCTTATTATAAAGCGGTTGGTTATAATGACCTGGATACAAAGTCGCCCATGCAGAAAGAACATATCTTCCGCATTGCTTCGCAAACCAAAGCCATCACCAGTGTGGCCATCATGATCCTTTTTGAAGAGGGAAAACTATTACTGGATGATCCTGTTTCCAAGTATATCCCTGCTTTCAGGAAACAACAGGTGCTGGATAAATTCAATCCTGCCGATACAACCTATACAACAGTGCCGGCTAAAACTGATATCACGATCCGCCAGTTATTAACGCATACATCCGGCCTGGGCTATGCACAAATTGGTTCCAAAGAAGCCAATGCCATTTATGCAAAAAGTAACCTTACTGCCGGTATTGGTGTACAGGACGATAAACTGCTCGATGCAATGACCCGGTTGGGTAAGCTGCCGCTAATGCACCAGCCCGGTGAAAAATGGACCTACGGGTTAAATACCGACCTATTGGGTTGCTTGGTAGAAATTATCTCTGGTATGACTTTGAATGATTTTTTCAAGACCCGCATCTTTGAACCATTGGGCATGAAGGATACTTATTTTCATATTCCTGCTGAAAAAGCCAGCCGGCTGGTGAATCTTTACCGGGAAGATTCAACCGGCAAACTGGTAAAAGCAAAAGCAGATATGCTCAATGGAAAAACGATCACTGCCGACTACCCGCTTACAGCATTTAGTTATTATTCCGGCGGCGCCGGTTTATCCTCCTCTATCTATGATTATGCGGTGTTCTTACAAATGTTATTGAATGAAGGACAATACAATGGTAAACGAGTTTTAAGCCGCAACAGTGTCCGGATGATGACAATGAATCAGATCGGCGACCTGGCAAGAGGTGATGATAAATTTGGTCTCGGTTTTCAAGTTGTTACGGAACGTGGCAGTGCCAGGACACCTGCACAAGCCGGTACCTTCAGTTGGGGCGGCGCTTTTGCTACTTCTTACTGGGTGGACCCCAAAGAAAAAATAGTAATGCTGTTCTACCGCCAGTTGCAAAATAGTACTAAAGGAGAAGTAGTCGAAAAATTCAGGGCACTGACCTACCAGGCGATCATTGATTAACTGAATGGATTATTTTTCTTCCTTCGGCAGTTCCCTGATATGATATTCCTGTATCAGTGGCGGATTTTCGGGTGACAAAGTGAAATAGATCTCAATGGAAGTTTTTTCACCATTAATAATAAACGAACCCCGTAACTGGTTCTCAGGTTTCACCATACTGACGGAAACTATTTTTCCGGTTTTGCTCAAGAGGTCGGTCGCATATTTTTTTAATGTATCAATAGGATAATCCGGGAAGAAATTCTCAGCGAAGATGCCGCTCTGTTTTCCTTTATCCCAATCAGGTAATATTTTAACGAGTTCATTCTTTCGTTGCTCTAATATTTTTGAAGCTGGTAATTCTCTTGGTTGCAGTTCCGCCAGTTTGATCAGCGTATCCAACACCTTTAAATTCACAGCTCCGAATGGTGCATAGGTCCTGTTAGCAAATGCTACCACACCAATTCCATAATCGGGCATGATACGCCATTGACTGCCAAAGCCGGGTAATCCACCACTGTGACTGATATACACACGGCTGTCGCAATCCCGCATCCAGCCCAATCCATAATTATACGCTGTTGCAATAGCACAGTTTCTTCCATCGGGAAATGTATAGTTTGTATTCAATCCGTTGAACCGCCACGGATGATGCATTTCTCTTACGGAACTTCTTTTTACCGGGCCCTTATCACTTGTATTATTCGGAGGCCAGGCAGATAAATGAAACGCCATATAATTGGCGAATTCATCAATAGAACTGATCATACTTCCCATGGCTCCCCAGCTGCCATCAGGTGTATCATGCAATAATTCTTCTTCCACCCAGTTCTCATTCAGCCAGCGATACCCATGTGCCAGTTTATCAGCCGGCACATTGCCATATTCCCATTCTGCATTCTTCATCCCCAGCGGTTGCCAGATATTTTCTTTGATATAATCCTGGTAACGTTGACCGGAAACATTAGTAATAATTTTCCCCAGTAAAGCAAAACCGAGATTACTGTATTCAAAGGCAATACCCGGTGGGTTAGAAAAAGTAATTTGTTTGCCAATAAATTCCATCAGTTCTTTATCGTTATCCGCCAGTTGCCGGTCGCCCCAGGGATTATCTTCCGGGAAACCGGCCCCATGTGTCAGCAGGTGACGGATAGTGATATGCGGAGCGTCGGCTGTCGGATATTTCACGTTCTTTAATTCAGGAATATAGAAATATGCCGGGTCATCCAGGTCCAGTCTTCCTTCATCCCTTAATTTTAAAATCGCCATGGCAGTAAAACTCTTGCTCATGGAAGCAATACGGAATAAAGAAGAAGTACTGGCTGCTACTTTCTTGTCAATATCAGTATACCCATACGCATTCTTATAGATCAGCTGGCCATCTACCAAGATACCAAAAGCAATACCGGGAAAATGATTTTCCCGTGCATGATTTTTATAAAGGCTGTCAATGACCGGTAAATATTTTTTGATCTTCTCTATCCGGGCCACATCGGTAAATACAGCCGGTTGGTAGGCACTATCATACTGAACGGCGCCCATCTTTTCTGCCTGTTTGGTTTGTTGGCACGAAAAAAATAATGAGCTTACTAAAAAAGAAAGCAGGAAATATTTCATGTGTTAAATCTGTATTATTACTGTTATCATTAAAATCCTTTCTTCTCCCCGATGTAGCTGTCAAACCATTCCAGGTTGGTCTGCATGGTTTTTAATA
>JAEUVP010000248.1 GCA_016786805.1 Chitinophagaceae bacterium
ATGGTTCATGCGGCTCTCCTTTAATAATTTCAGTGGACCAATGCCAGGGAAAGGAAAACTTCCTTCCACCGGTTCATGCGTATAATTAAAATCAATAAGCAACGCTTTCCCGTTTCCGGTTTCAATAAAGCAATTGGCATGGCCGTCAAACTCTTCTTTTAATGGCTCACCTTTAATATAGCGGAGAATATTCTCGGTGAGTATTTCAGCTTCAAAGTGTGCAACAGAACCTGCTTTGGAAGCGGGGATATTGCTTGCATCGCCCAATACAAATACATTAGTATACTCTTTTGATTGCAATGTTGCCTTATTGGTAGGCACATAATTCAAGTCATCGCCCATCCCGGACCGTTCCATCACTTCATCGCCTTTATTGGTGGGAACAGTCACCAGTATATCAAACGGAATAGACCTGCCGCCATAATCCACGATCTCTTTCTTTTCATTATCCACATGTTCAATAGCAAAATCACTTTCGATCTTTATATGTTTTTCATCCAGCAAATGTTCCAAAGCTTCGGTGGCTTTAGGTTTTGTGAAAGCTCCGCTTAAAGGAGTTACATAAGTGATCTCCACTTTATCCCGCATATGCTTATGCTTAAAAAAAGAATCTGCCAGGAAAGCAAATTCCAGCGGGGCAACCGGGCATTTAATGGGCATTTCGGTGATATGAACAACCAGTTTGCCGCCTTCCCAGTTTCTGAGTTTGTTCCTGAGTGCAAGAGATCCTTCAAATGTATAAAAATCAAAAACCGATTTATGCCATTCGCTTCCTTTCATTCCTTCTGTTTCTTCGGGAGCAATTTTAGCCCCGGTGGCAACGATCAGGATATCATAATTCAATTCGCTGCCGTCCGCCATTTTCACTTTATTCTCCTTAGGCTCCACTTTATCAATCTTCCCTTTTACAAGGCTGGCATGTTTAGGAATAAACTCTTCTATTGATTTTATGATGTCGTCCGGGGTATATATATCAAAGGGCAAAAAAAGATAGCCGGGTTGATAATGATGTTCTTCTTTTTCATCAATGATACTGATCTTCCAATCTGCCTTTTTAAGTTCATGACTAAGATGATTGGCCATCATAGTTCCTGCTGTTCCGGCTCCAAGTATAACGAGATGTTTCATTTGTTATGTTTTGTTAGGCTGATAATCATTTACGGTGTAAAATTCGTCCGGCACTCACCAGCACTCTGCGAGTTGAGTCACAAAAACAAATGAGTCCTGTCAGGCCTGAAAATGATTCTCTTTCAAATACCTGGGAAATCAGTGCCTATGTGATATAAGTCACTTTCAGATAAATGTGGCAGTAGTATAAATGCAGCCTGGTAATAATTCCCGGGTCAGTGATTTTAATCACTTGTAAAAGAAACTGGTACCAATACTTTTGAAGACTGATAGTGTTTCACTAAAAATTCTCTTATGAAGTTTATAATTACATTTTTGACTATTTACTCAGCATTTTTGAGTACCACAGTTGCAGCACAAACCGACCAGCCTTTTTCTGTATCACTGGAACCCATCATTATTAATGATATGGGAGGCCTTCAATCCTATTCCTGGGCCCAGTCGGGTGACAAAATAGTACTCATTGGCGGCAGAACAGATGGCCTTCATAAACGTCAGCCATTTGCTTCCTTCAGGCCACAATACAATAACACTGATCTTATCGTCATTGATATTGCAAAAGAAAAAGTATGGCGCAAGTCTGTTATCGGATTACCGGCTCCGTTGGCTGAACAATTACAAAGCACCAATATGGAATTCTACCAGGAAGGCAATGAGCTTTTGCTTATTGGAGGGTATGGCTACAGCGAAACCAAAAAAGATCATATCACCTATCCCTCCCTGCTCCGGATCAAAGTAACCGGGCTGGTAAATGCAATTATCAATGATAAAGAAATACTGCCCTTCATCGACCAGGTTAATGATGAAAGAATGGCTGTAACAGGAGGTCATTTAAACAAACTTACCAATACTTTCTACCTCGTAGGTGGCCATCGCTTCGATGGTAGTTATAATCCTCACGGGCCTGATCATGGCCCGGGTTTTTCACAATTATATACCAACCAGATCAGGAAGTTCAGCGTTGCCGGCGGGTCAGGCGGTTTAAGTATTGAGAATTACTCGGCAATTACAGATACATCATTACTTCACAGGAGGGATTATAACCTGTTGAATCAATATGATGGTAACGGAAAAGAAATGCTGACCATTTATTCAGG
>JAEUVP010000303.1 GCA_016786805.1 Chitinophagaceae bacterium
GGAAAAAAGTGGCAAGGGTTATCTGGTCAACTCGGACTACTATAAATCCTTGTTGGATACCATGAAAAAAATGAAACCAGTTAACCTGCTACAACCCGATTCACTTTGCTATACCAGTGCATTTTGTCATGCAGTAAGTGCCGGCAATGCTGCCTATACCGGGCATGACCGGCAAACAGATGAATGCAAAGAAAAAAGGAATTTTAACGGTGAATGCTGTGATTACGGTAATGAAAAACCGCTTGACATCGTGCTGTCATTATTAATTGACAATTGGGTTCCTTCCCTGGGTCATCGATGGATCTGCCTTAACTCCTATAAACGAATTGGCGTTTCGATTCAACCACATAAAGGATACCGGCATAATGCAGTGCTGGATTTTCACTACTGATCTTACATATTTCGCCGGTATTGTCCCCCCACTTCATATAAAGCATGGGTGATCTGGCCCAATGAACAATACTTCACCGTTTCCATCAGTTGTGCAAAGAGGTTGCCGTTATTGATCGCCACTTCCTTTAACTTCTTCAATTCATTTTCACTATTTGATTCATTTCGTTTCCAAAAAGCTTCCAGGTTCCTGATCTGCTGTTCTTTTTCTTCGGTAGTACTCCTGATCACTTCTCCGGGAATAATAGTAGGACTTCCTTTTTTATTCAGGAATGTATTCACACCGATCAATGGTAATTCACCGGTATGCTTTTGGTGCTCGTAGAAAAGACTTTCTTCCTGGATCTTATTGCGTTGGTACATTCTTTCCATCGCTCCCAACACACCACCTCTTTCTGTAAGGCGGTCAAATTCGGATAATACGGCTTCTTCTACCAGGTCAGTCAGTTCTTCAATAGCAAAACTGCCCTGGATGAAATTCTCTGTATTGGCGGTACCCAGCTCCCGGTTAATGATCAGTTGAATTGCCATCGCCCTTCTTACACTTTCTTCCGTTGGTGTGGTAATGGCTTCATCATAAGCATTCGTGTGTAAAGAATTACAATTATCATAGATAGCATACAAAGCCTGCAGGGTTGTTCTTATATCATTAAAATCAATTTCCTGGGCATGCAAACTTCTGCCGGATGTCTGGATATGATACTTCATCATCTGGCTGCGTTTGTTCGCTTTGTATTTATATTTCATCGCCTTTGCCCAGATACGTCTTGACACCCTACCGATCACACTGTATTCCGGGTCCATGCCATTACTAAAAAAGAAAGAGAGGTTGGGTGCAAAATCATCGATACTCATTCCCCGGCTGAGATAATACTCCACGTAAGTAAACCCATTGGCCAATGTAAAAGCTAATTGGGTGATAGGATTAGCACCGGCTTCTGCAATATGATAACCGCTGATGGAAACCGAATAAAAATTCCTGACCTTTTGTTTGATAAAATATTCCTGCACATCGCCCATTAGCTTCAATGCAAATTCAGTAGAGAAAATACAGGTATTTTGCGCCTGGTCCTCCTTCAGAATATCTGCCTGTACCGTTCCCCTCACCTGCTGCAAGGCAGTTTGCTTACACTGCTCATACAGTTCTTTGGGTAAAACTTCTTCTCCGCTAAGCCCCAATAATTTTAAACCTAATCCATTATTTCCTTCGGGTAGTTCGCCGGGAAAAGAAGAGTTATGATATTGAGGAGCCGGGAAATGTTTGTATTTAGCTGTACTGATTTTCTTTACTTCGTCCCACAAACCCAGTTCTGTGATTTTCTTTTCGCATTGCTGGTCAATGGCTGCATTCATGAAGAAAGCAAGAATGATTGGAGCCGGTCCGTTGATGGTCATGGATACAGAGGTCTTCGGATCGCACAAATCAAACCCGCTGTATAATTTCTTGGCATCATCTACGGTGGCAATGCTTACACCACTGTTACCGATCTTACCATAAATATCAGGGCGATGACCCGGATCTTCTCCGTATAAGGTAACACTGTCAAAAGCAGTAGATAATCTTTTGGCAGGCTGATCGGTAGATACATAATGAAACCTGCGGTTCGTTCTTTCCGGCCCCCCTTCTCCTGCAAACATTCTCGTTGGGTCCTCTCCCTCTCTTTTTAACGGAAAGACTCCGGCTGTAAATGGAAAATGACCGGGCACATTTTCCTGCGCCTGCCATTTCAATAGATCACCCCAGTCTTTATATTTTGGCAATACTACTTTAGGAATTCTTGTACCCGATAAACTCTTTGTGAACATTTCCTGCCGGATCACTTTATCCCTTACTGTATATTCGTAATAATCTTTCTGGTATTCTTTTACTTTTTCAGGCCAGTTACTGATCAACTTACGACTTACTGGCGTCAACTGGTCTTGGTAAAAACTGATCTGTTGTTGTATGGTCTCCCCCAGCCCCTCCACAAGAGGAGCTTTAGCCTCCTTCCCTTGCAAGATCACTAACGCACCTTGTAGCTGGTATAATTTAGAGGCAATAGCCGCCTGGTCTTTTACCAGCTGGTCATAGTTCCGGTTATTCTCACTGATCTCACTCAGGTACCGGGTGCGACTCGAAGGAATAATAGCC
>JAEUVP010000307.1 GCA_016786805.1 Chitinophagaceae bacterium
GTGATGTGTACACTGGAAGAAAGAAACCTGATTGAGCAGAAAGCAAAACAAGCTAATTCCCCGGTATCGGTCTGGCTTCGAGCCCTTGCACTTAAGGGACAAACTGGCAGCACCAAAAAATCAATTCCCAAAGAAATTTTACTGTTTACAGCAACCCTCAATCACCTGGCTGCAAACATCAACCAGCTCACCAAAAAACATAACCAGTACGATCTTTTTTCCGACGCTGAAATTGATCAATTAAAAAGCCTGATCACGGATGTAAAACAGCTCACCATAGCCATTAAAAAAAGCCTGCCATGATCGGTAAAATTATAATCGGAAAATCCTTCCGGGGCTGCATCAGTTATTGCCTCGATAAAGACCGGGCAGAAGTCCTGCAACAGCATCTTTGCTTCGGCGAAAAAAAGGAGATCATTCAGCAGTTCAGTGAGGTCCGCCAGATCAATGAAAGAGTGTCCAAACCGGTACTGCATATCACATTGAGTTTGGTGCCAGGAGAAAAGCTTTCTGACAAACAACAGCACAAGTTAATGGAGGCTACTGCCGAAGACCTGGGCTATGCAAATAACCAGTGGATCGCAATAGCCCACCATGATACCAGCCACCAGCATTTTCATATCGTGGTGAACCGGATCGGCTTTGACGGGAAGACCTTGTCGGACAGTAATAACTACAAACGAATCGCAAATTTTTGCCGCCGCATGGAAAAGGAATTAGGCCTGCAGCAGGTGCAAAGTCCGAGACGCTTTTTACCAGCAGCGGAACGCAACACACCCCGGTTCGATCAGCGCAAGGAAAGGCTCCGAAATATCATTATACAGGCACTGAAAAAATCCCGGGACTATCCTGATTTTGAAAAGCGGTTAAAAGCTGCCGGGTATGAAGTGATCCGGGCCAGGGGCATCCGGTTTATTGATGACAGGAAAGTAAAGATCAAGGGCAGTGAAGTGGGATTTGCTTTGCAGAAGATCGAGAAGTTTTTATCCGTGGATCAATTGCTCAGAACAGTGTTGTTGAACCGGGTGGAGGAGAAACGTAAGGAGGCCGGGATAGTCGCCGGTGCAGCGGGGAGAAAAATGGAGTGGGGACAGGGAAAAGATTATTCCAAAGACCTGCATAAAGCAAAGGATCTGGTAGCTATGCAGCAGGCGGCAAGAATCCTGGTGGATGTAAGCAGGCAGACACAGCAATCAACAGATCCAATATTAAAGAAGAGGGAGAGAAAGAAGAAAAGATATCCGGGGATTTAGATACACTGAGGAAAGCAGATGAACTGTATTTATTCCGTTTAGTTTTCTTTTACTACAGTCTTGCTTAGGATTTCGAAATTGGGCTCACCTTTTCTGTTGTGGTTGTTTTTAACCATCTTAATTCTGACTCTGATGATATCGTTTTTTAAAGGCTTAGATGGAAGTAAATCTGCAATGTTACATTTCAATGCCTTTGCAATTAAATTCAGGTGCCGGATATTATACTTTGCTCTTTGCCTGGGATTTTCAATTTTACTTACTGCACCTTCAGCCAGCCCAAGGGCAATTGAAAGTTTTAGCTGGGAAATCCCTTTTGAAACCCTTAGTTCCCTGACCTTATTTATCAGGAAAAGGTCAATTTCAGAAATCTCTATTTCAAATATATCTTCCTTGTTTTTCATTAAACAGCAAGGAATCTATAAGTTGAATCTTTAACACATCCACATGTGGATGTAAATGATATTTTTTGTATTTTAGTAAGACAATTTGATTTATCAAAGTGCATGCTGTCCTTGACGATCAACAATTGCTCGCTGCCTTGCAACGGGGCGATGACACCGCTTTTGACCAGCTGTTCCGGGATTATTTTATCCCGCTCAGTTATTTTGCGCAGGAGCTGACCGGGGATACCCTGGCTGCTGAAGATATTGTGCAGGATTGTTTTGTCAGCTTGTGGAATCGCCGGAATACATTACCCGGCATTGTATCTTTTAAAAGTTATCTCTATACTTCGGTACGGTATCAATGTATGAAGTATGTCAAAAAGCGGAAGCGGGAGGAAGCAATAACATTGGAGACGGCTCCCGCAGCTTCGGCTGACGCGTCGCTGGTGCTTGCGGAAACCGCCCGCACTATTCTTGCTTTACTCGGTTCTTTGACACCCACTCTCCAGCAGGTCATCCGGCTGTATTATATTGAAGGGAAGTCGTACCGGGAGATCGCCCAGCTCCTGCAGATCGATCCGGAGTCGGTGCGGAAACAAAAGTTCCGGGCGTTGGGGCAATTGAGAAAGGTGTTGGGTAGAAAAGATGATGATTGAGGGTCTTTATACTTCATTCTTTTACCAATTGCATCCACTTTTATTAAGAGGCATCCGTATAAATACGGATACCATGTACCCATTTTTGCTGCACCTTCACATAAATTGAAATTCAACTTTGATAATCTAATTGTTTTGGAATTGTCAGTGCTTTGTATGATTGTTCCTGCTCATTTTTATTGATTTTTTTGGTTATTTTAGTCAGCAATAAGCCATTGAACCTGCATGCCTGGTCAACACCAATTCAACGAATCAGAAACTCGCAATAACCTCATTGATCCGCTCTTAATAAAAGCAGGTTGGGATTTAGCTGACCGCCGCTCAGTTGGTTTTGAAATCCCGGTTGATGGATATGACGCAGCTCCAATTAATGGCATTACTGGTTATTGTTTGTTCCGGGAAAATGGTGAAGTACTGGCTGTTATTGAAGCCAAACGTACACGACGAGATGCAAGAGTAGGAAAAGAACAACTATATCAATACATCACAAAAATTGAAAAAAAGCAATCCTTCAGGTAGTTTGGGTTTTTGTCCAATGGAGATGATACCTAGTTTTGGGATTCTTAAGGGTACTCCTAGCTGCAATAATACCAAAAGGAGAGTTAGGAAGAGTAGTAGAATTTTTTTCAGGGTTCGTAGCACCGTATTTTGGATAATACTTTTTATTAACTACTAAATATTTATATGGAAATTCATATTTCATTCACAGACTTTATTGATTACATATCCAAATATGGAAGGCCCAAAATGACTTTAGTCAGAAAACTTAAGACAAGAGAGGATTACCATCCTATGAAAGTTTATTAAATGACACTGCGTGATGGCCTGGAGGAATTCCATTCTAGTGGGCAAGAAAAAAAAGAGTTGGATAAACTCATGTAGGGTTTGAAAGATAAGAGTAAGCAATAGAACTTTGATGAACTCATACTTGCATACAAAGGATTATTAGGAAAAAAGAAAATAACCTGGTTTCCCCCTCCTTTAAGCATTGGAAAAATGGCAATTTGGTGATACGGCTTAACCCAAAATTAGGAATTGAGATTAATGGACAAAAGCATATTATTAAACTTTATTTTAAATCGAATCTGATTCTTACACTATTAAGCAATGAGTTAAAAACAAAGAAAAGTGATTTCAAAATTGGGCTATTAGATATTAGGGAAAAAACTCTATGCGAACAATAAACATGATCCAACTGAACTATTCCTTTGTTAATAAGAGAAGTAGTATCATTAGAAACAATTTGGAAGAAAATTAAGTAGCATTGGTTAATTCTTGCCAAACTTATTTAGAGAATAATGGAAATGTTGTAAAACTAATGTCAAAAGAGAACCGTAGTGTAAGAGTTTAATTATTTATTCCAGGGTATATTTTATTTGAGATAAACATAAATCACAAGGGTATATGCCACTTTCATTTAGTGAAACATTAGTTGTGGGAATTTCCTCCAGAGCACTCTTTGACCTCGAAGAGGAGAATAGCTTGTTTCAGGAGAAGGGTATTTTTGAGTATCGGAAATTACAGAAACTACGAGAGAGTGAAATCCTAAAACCCGGTACTGGTTTTCATGTTATCAAGGCATTACTAAATCTTAATAGTTTGTCTAAAGATAGATTAGTGGAGGTTATAGTAATGTCAAAAAATAGTCCCGAAACAGGAGTAAGAGTACTGAATTCCATCCAGTTTTATAATTTAGATATTACTCGTTCAGCATTTACCGGTGGAGAGAATCTCAATGATTATATGGATGCATTTGATGTAGACCTTTTTTTATCAAAAGACGATGATGAGGTGCAAAGGGTGATTGATGCAGGATTATGTTCTGCTGCCCTCATTTATGAGCCGCCTTTAGATTTTAAACCTGAAACATCAACTGTCAGGATTGCTTTTGATGCTGATGCTGTTCTATTTTCTGATGAATCGGAGCTAATTTATAAAAATCAAGGCTTGGCTGCATTTCATGAGAACGAGAAAGCCAATGTGAGTAAAGCTCTTAAAGAAGGGCCACATGCAAAGCTTCTCAAAATGCTTTCTTCAATTCAAAAGAAAATGGATTCTGGTGTTGAATTATCTCCTCTAAGATTAGCAATCGTAACTGCCAGAAATAGCCCGTCTCACATGCGGGTTATAAACACATTAAGAGAATGGGACGTATATGTTGATGAAGCATTTTTTCTTGGAGGAATTTCAAAGGATAAAGTATTAAAAGCTTTCAAGGCACATATATTTTTTGACGATCAGGATGCTCATTTAAAACCTGCAATGAAATTAGTACCCAGTGCGAGAGTTCCCTATAAATCATCATCCCCGCTTTTTGTAAAAAGAGATGAAATATCATTTGCGGCGACTGCCAAAGAAAAGAAAGAAATTCATAAATTGAATAGTTAGCGTTTTCAAAAATTGATTTTTACCTTGCAACACCGGATGGACGGTTAAGAATAGAAAGGCAAACAGACTCAAAAATTCAAACTACTCGTACTCTAGCTTCTGGATTAGCTACAGATAATGGAGCTGGCAAAAGTGCAGGTGAAGGAACGGGGCTGAACTTAATTGAATATATCCATACTTGGGAAATCCCTCCCACAACCGATAATATTCTTCCACGAGATCCTAAGGGGAATATTATTAGGCCCGAAAAAATGGGCGACCTCCAGAGTCGTTGAAATATTGATTTTTAATTACATTTTACTCAAACTCTTAGTTATGCGATCTTTTTTTTTATCTCCTGTTCTTGTTTTCTCTTATATTTTGGTACTTAGTTGTAATTCAAATAAAAGTAGGCCCAAAAACGAAACTCAAGATTCTGATTCTCTAGTTAAAAAATTTTACTTGAGTCCAGAGGTTTTTTATGAAAACGCGGATTCGCAAAATCTTTATTACGAGACTAAAGTTTTGGGACTTGATGATATTGAAAGGGGGTATGATTCGTTTCAATTAAGAATTGTAATCGCTTATACTGAAAAGAGAAAGGTTGACGACTCGTTAAAGATTCTCACTCTAAAAAAGAAGGGTGTTAGTTCGACGGTGGAAATAATTTCTGTAAAAAATGAGTACTCTGGAGATTCATTATTTCAATCCGTTTACTTAAGAAGGAATAATAAATTTCCACAAGAAGAGTGGGTAAATTTTAGTAAAAAATTCAATTCTATTAAATTATTCAATTCGCCTTTTATAGTAATTGATGAGGAGAAATCTATTGTCCATGATCCTACCTCCATAACAATTAAGGTTTCCAATAATAAAGGTGAATACAGAAAGTACCGGTATTTACTTCCGGGTGTATATAAAGGGGCATATTGGCAAATAGACGATTTGCGTTCATTTTTGAAATTGATTTCGGAGGAATTTGATTTCTCGCCATAACTGAGTGGCTGAGTTTTCAAACTAATCTCTGATTTCATAATTATAGTTTCAGTATTAATTATGCTTAAAGGCAAGCTTTATGATAGCACCAATAGCATTGTGTTGAGCCATTGCCTTTTCGCAGCCGAGTCTGGCAAAGCCGACTCGGCGTTAGATGATGCATTTTTGTAATTCCAGGCTCCCAGTTGTCCGGGGTCTTACATCTCAGTCAGAAAAATAAAAAGTATGGGTTGTTGTGGTTAGACTGCGTCTAACCATCGGTTTTGCAAAAAGCCGTCAACCTTTTAATTTTAAAAACATGTATGGGAGTAAGAACACCATTTCTCAGGTATTTATTAGTAAAGTACCTTATTCTCAAATCCCCATTCCTCCAAAATCAATACGCTTCGTCCCCTCAATTACTTCCCGCAATCCCACCAGCTAATAGTTTTCGGTTGTTTGTTCTTTTTCATGGCCCATCATTTTAGAGAGTAAGTGGCTATCAGTACCAAAGCGGATCCACATTTGGGCATTGGCCTTCCTTGTATGGAAAGTTCAAATTTATTACACATTGCGGGCGTGTGAAGTGTTTTATTTACAGGAATTATATTCCTCCACCACTTTCCGGATTACTTCAATTTTTTTGACATCCACGGATATTTGCCGAACCGAGTAGCCGCCCGATTTATTTTTGATCTTTTCGGCCAGCACCGGGCAATCGGCCACAAGTTTGCTCATCTTCTCTTCGAAATTCGGGAAGAAGCCCGGACCCCGGATATTCCATGCCAGCAGGCGATTGTCACCGGGAAAGGAAATATAATAGTCATACTGGTCAGTTCCATCGGTGGAACTGCTACGGGACCTGAAAAGTTCATAGAGTTCCATCTTTGCTCCTGCTGCAGTCAGCCGTTTTACGAACAGCAGATTATTCAGATTCGGTGTATAGACTTTATCCCGGAAGGGTATTTCATAGGCTTCCAGGTTGATGGTCTTGGGATAATAGTAATCATTCTTGTGTTGATAATAGAGAATATCCGAGATCAGAATTTTTCGTTCGGTGTTCTCTGCACCCAATAGTTTAACATACTTGTCACTGTTTTGTCCTGATTCAAACTGGATGGACAGTTTACCAATGATGACGGTTCCATCGGTTAAATGGACGCTGCAATCCTGGTTTACTAAATTATTAGAACTGGAAAAGTAGGAATTGGTAGTGCAGCCTGCCAGGCAAAGTCCAAGTAACCCGATCAATATCGTTCGCATAATAGTTGTATTGCTGCAAATGTACTGCGTCGGAGGTAGCCGTTTTCGATCTACTGCTAATGTATGAGAAATAAGTTTGGGGAAATAGGTATTCGATAGTAAAGCTAAGGCATCGTGTTTTGTCATTTAATTATAAATGTCATCAAGTTTTAGTTAGGAATATAGGGGACAGTAATATCTTCAAAATAATATATCCATATTAAATTATTGTAAAGAGATCCGTGAGTAGATAATTCAAAAACCTGTTCGTGTGCTGAAATTGTCATTTGGTTTACAGTTGATGTATTTTCAGCAGGATTTTTATGCAAAAGCGATTCATTAAGCATTAACACTTATTGTTCAGTATTTATTTTGAGCTCAAATTGCGTTTTATTAAAATGGTTACGATTCGGTTTTAATACAACTTTGTTTGATTGCAAAAGGGATTACTCACTTATGTTCCATCTTAACTCAGTTATAGTGGAATCTGACTCAGATACAAAGAAGGTGATTGAAAATTTGTTTTGTAGCATCATTCACAGGTACATTTAACAGGTCATTACTTCGCATTGCTTATGAAATTCACCTTGCCTCGGATCCTTATTATTGTTCTCTCTCTCTCTCTTTATACAAACCTGCATAGCCAGGAGACCGATACATTACAACAAAAAATTTCACTGCAATACCTGGAGAAGGCAGGAGCGCAGGCATCTGCTCTCAGTAGTAAACTGGATAAAAAAGCAGCTAAGGTCTTAGCGAAGTTTCAAAAGCAGGAGGAAAAGATGCGGGCAAAACTGATGAAGATCGATTCATCAGCGGCAAAGGAGTTGTTTAATAATGCAGCTGCGAAATATAAAGGATTGGAGGAGAAACTGAAGAATGGTGGTGCCGGTCAATACATTCCGAAACTAGATACATTAGTTACTTCACTTAAGTTTCTGCAAAATAATTCGGAGTTACTGGAGAAAGGAAAGGAAGCCGCCGTAAAGTTGAAAGAGACGATGGGGAAGGTGGATGGACTGAAAGATAAATTCCAGCAGGCGGAAACCATCAAACAGTTTATTAAGGAAAGGAAGCAATTTCTGAAAGATCAGCTTGGCAAATTTGGATTTGCAAAGGAACTCAAGAAGTTGAACAAGGAAGTGTATTACTATACCCAGCAGGTGAATGAGTATAAAGAGATACTGAAAGATTCAAAGAAGGCCGAGAAGAAGGCGATTGAGTTACTCAGTAAGACAAAGTTGTTTAAGGATTTTATGCGCAAGAACTCGATGTTGGCATCTTTGTTCCGGTTACCGGGTGATCCCAACGATCCATCTGCACAGGTGAGCCTTGCCGGATTACAAACCAGGACCCAGGTCAATAACCTGATCCAGCAACAGATCGCTGCTGGTGGCCCCAATGCACAGGCCCAGTTCCGTCAGAATATACAGGATGCACAAAGCCAGCTGAACCAGCTCAAAGATAAAGTGATGAAGATGGGTGGTGGCAGTAGTGATGCGGAACTCCCGGATTTTAAACCCAATAACCAAAAGACAAAATCATTTCTCCAGCGGTTAGAATATGGAACGAATATCCAATCTCAAAAAGCCAATGCCTTTTTCCCGGTGACCAGTGATATTGGTTTAAGCATCGGCTATAAACTCAATGATAAATCCATCATTGGTATTGGCAGCAGTTTTAAGATGGGCTGGGGAACCGGCTTCAATAATATCCGGATCAGTTCGCAGGGAGTGGGATTAAGAAGTTATCTCGATTACAAGATCAAAGGTAGTTTCTGGATCAGCGGCGGCTATGAAATGAATTACCGGTCAGCGATCAATTCAATTGCACAATTGCAGCCTTATTCAGCCTGGCAACGAAGTGGATTAGTAGGGCTGAGTAAGGTAGTGTCACTGAAGACGAAATTTTTCAAGAAAACCAAGCTGCAGTTACTCTGGGATTTTTTAAGTTATGAGCAGGTACCAAGGGTGCAGCCGTTGGTTTTCAGGGTAAGTTATAATATTAAATGACAAGCTCAATTTTCTATTTTTTTATGACAAGACATTTATTATTTTCCTTTATTGTTGGAACTTGTTTAAGTGCAGTTTCTAATACTGTTAGTGCACAAAATAACCCCTACAAAGAAGTTTCAGTAGCATCTCCAACAGCGGCGTCTCTTGGAAAATATGCCGATATTCCTGTTAGTAATCACACAGGTCTTCCCCAGGTTGGTATCCCTATTTATACAGTATCTGACGGGACGCTTAGCCTTCCTGTAAGTCTTAGTTACCACGCTGGAGGATTAAAAGCGATGGAATCGGCAAGTTGGGTTGGAGCCGGGTGGAGTTTAAATGCCGGGGGTGTTATTACAAGAACTGTGATGGGTCAGCCAGATGAAAGATGGACCAGTGGTTCTTATTCTGATCAATCTAAAGGGCATCTTAGCGACAATGGATATAGTAGTTATTTGTGGCAGGATTTTTCAGGTTCTTCCGGGGCCATTTTTTTAAAGGATATTCATTCCGGTAAGGCAGACGGAGAACCAGATTTGTTCTTTTTTAACTTTGGAGGCTACAGTGGTAAATTTTATTTTGGTGATGATAAGGTGCCTGTCATTCTCCCTGAACAAGATTTTAGAATTGAATATGTTTACACACCCGGACTTTTTAAGAGCATTGAAAGTTTTATTATAACTGTACCTGACGGCACGAAGTATTATTTTGGGATGACTGCTTCCACTACAGACACCGATCCAATTGAAAGGTCGCTTTCAATAAGTAACACAAGCGGGTATGGGAATAATGGTCGTTCAATATCCAGTTGGTATTTGAATAAAGTGCAATCAGGGGATGGGCTTAATTCTATTACCCTTAACTATGCGGCAGAAAATTATAGCTATTTTAATATTGGTTCAGGCTCAATAGACGAAGGTGATAATTCCCAGAGAGGGTCTGATCTGTATAAGATAGCTATTGAGGGGGTGCGCCTGACCAGCATTAATTTTACAAATGGATTAGTGGAGTTTATAGCAGACAACCAACTAAGACAAGATTTAAGTGGAACAAGCTGGTCTGTTTCAGATGACGCAAATACACAGGCCAGGGCATTAAAGGAGATCAGGATCACAGACGGATCAGGCTATTGCAGAAAACACACCTTCTCTTATGACTATTTTGTTGATAATATTAGTAGCCAGGCACCAATCGGGCCACTCCTTCAATCTGATAAAAAGAGATTGAAATTATTGAATGTAAAAGAGGAGTCCTGTGATCTTACTGTGTCAAATCCACCACACACATTTGAGTATTTTGATGAATTAGTTCCCCGGAAAATCACCTTTTCACAGGATCATTGGGGTTTTTATAATGCCGCCAATAATCCCGACAAAATGATTCCTGCTTACACCCGGATTGATCCTAATAACGTTATTACCGAGGTTGCCGGAGCTAACCGTGATTCAAAATGGCCGGAAATGCGGGGTGGGTCATTAAAGAGAATAAATTACCCTACCGGAGGATATTCTGAGTTTGACTTTGAAGCGAATACGTCATGGGTTTCCTATCCTTCCTACAATAAGGTTAACAGGCTTTATTTTAGTATGGGATATGATGGGAATAATACACCAGTGACTCAGCCATTTACTTTTTCCGGAAATCCGTATAAAGTAACATTGACGAATGCTCCACTGGGAGGATACGCATCAGTAACATTTGGTTGTTCTGGTACAGGTTTGTTTGCTGAAACAGGCCAGGTTGTCTCGTACATCAGATATTTCACTCCTGGCGTATGTAATATAACCTTATCAAAACCCGACCCGGTTTCTGGAAATGGAGCAGGTGTTCTGATAGAAGAGCTGGTTCCTTACCAGGTGAATAAGAATGAGATCGTCGGGGGGCTGCGAATTAAGAAAATTACAAGCTCTGCCGGACCAGGCATGGCAGCTGTGGTAACTGATTATGATTACAATCTCAGTGCAAACGGCCATTCCAGTGGCATTCTATACAGTAAGCCCACTTATGTACAAGTCTTAAAAAACACAGGCCCGAGGTATATACACCAAATCCTTTTTGCTAATCAGGCAAACTGGTACTTGGATTGGGAGGATAGTAATCCACCATTCTGGCCTTACTTTAATGGAGGGAATTTAAATAGTATAAAATCCGCCGCACCTCTTCTGCCGATGAGTGCCAGCCAGGGTAATCATATCGGGTATAGTGAAATAAAGGTTTCGAAAGCAGGTAATGGTTATAGTATATACCGGTATTACGGATCCGATATTTGGGACCAGGATGTGCGGGATGTGTGTACCAGGGTTCTTGATAAAAGCTCTCCGAATCCTCCTGCACCGGAGTATCCGGCTGCTCCCTTACCGTTTGAGTATAAAAGGGGTGAGATAAAATATGAAGGTCATTGGGACCAGGCCAACAGGTTATTGAAAGAAGTTAATTATTACCCGGTATATCAAAATTTACAAGTAACCACACCTGGCATCAGGGTTTATTCCATTTATGCAGGCGTTGCTCCTGGTTTAATAACATCTGTAAGAACATTGTTTGAGTTGAATTCGGCCAAAAAAACCGAGCTCACGATAACAGAACGAAATTTTAATCCTTCAGCGGGAAATTATCTTGAAACCACTACAACGAATTTGTATGAGAGCCCCTATCATGCTGAGGTTACTTCCAGCAGCATGACTAATTCCAAAAATGAAAGCCTTGTTTCCAGGACTAAGTATGCATTTGAATTCAGGGCGACAGGGTGTGCAACAACAAATACCTGCTGGACCGATTATCAAACTGCTCTGCAGAATAACCTGAACCTGTACATTTCAGAATATGGCCAATGCACCGATAATGATTGCAGGGCCTTGGCTAAATCCTGGTATCAGTCCAGAAATATGCAAGCCCGCAGGGATTATGCAAGCTGTCGTGCACAGTTTATTTTAACTTATAATAGTTGTTTCCAGACTGCTAAAGCGCAGGCAAATCCTGATTTAAAACCCATCTATGAATTACAGGATAAATTCATCAACGCTCCAATAGAAAATACGGAGTGGAAAGCAAATAAGCTGTCAAAGGCAACATTTAATAAGTATGATTATGTTGCAAATCCCACAGGGTTTGTATATCCTTCCAAATTTCAAAAAATCGATTTGAATAGTTCACTATCAGTCAATTTTACTCCAGCCGCAGTGAACGGAACCGGTTTAACGAAGGACAGCCGTTATACTGATGAAATATTTGCTAAATATTCAAGTGGAAGAATGTCTGAAGTGATTGGGAAAAACGGTATTGCTACTTCTTATCTCTGGGGTTATAATAATACTTTACCCATCGCCAAGGCTGTGGGAGTTGATTATGTTACGTTATTGGCTGCCTATAATGCAGTTTCTGGAAACCTGTCCCAGTTGCGGACACATGCTTCTTTATCCAATGCTTTTGTTTATACCTATACGTACACGCCAGGTGTTGGTATGACCAGCGAGACCGATCCCCGTGGCAGAACCACATATTATGAGTATGATAAGTTGAACAGGCTGGTACTGGTAAAGGATAATGAGAGTAAGATTGTAAAAAAGATCTGTTACAATTATGCCGGTCAGCCGGAGGATTGTTTATCTCCCTGTACCAATACAACAGCAGAATGGCAGAACACGGCAACGGCTTTACGCTGCCAGTTAAATGCCGGACAAAATACGGGTTATCAGGAACAGGAGCAAAAGGATATGAACCCCTGTAGTCCTACCTATAACCAGTTGCGCTGGATTCAGACAATTTATAATACAACTGCCTGCCCTTTACCAGCAGCCTGCAACAGCGGTAACTGCAGCGGCAATGATAAAAAATGTATCAATGGGGTTTGTGAAACGGGTACATGGGCCGTTGTATCCTCGTACCGTCCCAACAAAAGCAGCCCCTGGACCTGTGTATGGGCTTATTGTTTTAGTGATGGCAGTTACAGTACCTATACACAAAACACCACGAGCAGCACGATGTGCTTTATCAGTTGTTTACAATAATTATTTAAAAGACGAAACATGATAAATATAGCAACAGCCCTGGTCTCATTCTTACTCACCAGTTTTTACAGTTTGCAGGTACAGGATGTAAATAGCAACACGATTAACATGAGTGGTTTCCAGGGTAAAAAAGTGCTCCTGGTCAATATAGCCAGTAACAGTTCAATGGTGAACCAGATCGGCGAGTTACAACAATTAAATGAGCAGTTTGGCGACAGCCTGGTGGTGATCGCTTTTCCTTCGAACAGTTTTGGCAATGAGCCGAAGACCAATGCAGAGATCAAACAATTTTGTGAAGCTACCTATAATAGCACATTCATCATTGCCTCTAAAGGGTCAGTGTCCGGCAGTGGTTTATTACCTGTTTATGACTGGTTATCCAAAGCGACCGACAATGGTGATGCAGACCTTTTGATTGCAGGTGATTTTCAAAAAGTACTGATTGCGAAGGACGGGAGTATACAGGGGGTGTTTTCTCCGAAGGTCAGCCCGCTACACACTTCCATTATTCAGGCCATTAATACCAATTATTGATCAAGATCCAAACCAATGCTATGATAGTTAAGTTCTCTTATAATAAAATCCTGTTAAACACTGCAAGATTATTGATGCTGACTGGCTCTTTGAATGTATCGGCGCAGCGAACCCCACAGGCTCCCTATAATCCTTCCACGGTCAAGGTAAATTATGTCCGTACCTGGGATGCAATGGCGCCGTTAACGGATGCCAATACGATGATGACAAGGCCGCTCAAAGATGTAAAGCAGGCCACACAGTATTTTGACGGACTGGGCAGGCCTATTCAGACAGTAATGAAGCAGGGGTCGCTGGAAACAGGAGGCACTGCAACGGATATGGTTAGTGCGGTGGAGTATGATGAGTTTGGAAGAGAGCAGTTTAAGTACCTGCCCTTTTCTTCTACGGCAACGGGTGGTTACAGCAATACCAGTGATGGTACATTTAAGATGAACCCCTTTCAGCAGCAGGCTGCTTTTTATGATAATGCCAATACATCAAACCCGATCAAAGGACAGGGAGAGACTTATTTCTACGGGCAAACAAAATTTGAAGCGTCGCCCTTGAACCGGCCGCTTGAGGCATATGCACCAGGCAATAGCTGGACAGGCACCAATGCACAGGCAAATGAAGCAGACCGCCGGGCCGTGAAGATGAAATACTGGATCAATACGCTGAACGATGATGTGAAAATATGGGGAGTGACAAATAGCGGTACAACAGGGGTCTTTGGAACCTATGCACTGCAAACTTCAATCAATGGAGGTAAGTATGCAGCAGGCGAACTGGTTAAGAATGTAACGATGGACGAGCATGGCAAGCAGGTGATTGAGTTCAAGGATAAAGAAGGCAAGGTGATTTTAAAGAAAGTACAATTGACCGCCACCGCAGATGACGGAACCGGCCGTAGTCATGACAACTGGCTTTGCACGTATTATATATATGATGACCTGAATAACCTGCGTTGTGTGATACAGCCGGAGGGGGTAAAGGCACTTGCAATAAGTAACTGGCAGAACTGCAATCCGCTGAATGATGTAACATTCCTTGCAGAACAATGTTTCCGCTATGAATATGACCAGCGTAACCGGATGATCATGAAAAAAGTTCCGGGTGCCGGAGAAGTGTATATGGTATATGATCAAAGGGACCGACTGGTGATGACGCAGGATGCAAATATGAGAACCGGAACTGTAAAATGGCTGGTTACTAAATATGATCTGCTTAATCGTCCCATAGAAACAGGATTATGGAATAACAGCGGCACATTCAGCAGCCATTTAACTGCAGCCAACGGCAGCAGCAGTTATCCAACTACTACTACCGGCTATGAAATACAAACCAAAGTTCATTATGATGATTATGCCGGATTACCGGCAGGGCTATCTTCTACGTACCTTACTACCTGGAACACCCATTTTGCAGCTACAGATAATAGCAACTGGCCTTACCCGCAAATGCCAACAGGAACGAGTAATGTAAAAGGCCTCGCAACCTGGTCGCAGACGAAGATATTGGGTACATCAGACTATATAAATACAGTCAGTATTTATGATGAGAAGGGCAGGGTGATACAAGTGCAAAGTACTAATATTACTGGTGGGCTCGATGTAGTTACGACGCAGTATAGCTGGGCGGGTCAGCCGTTGGTGATCGTGCAGAAACAACAAAAAGCAGGTTCCCTGAACCCAACAGAACTTACTATAATAACAAAAATGCTCTATGATGATCTCAGCAGATTAGTAAGTACTAAAAAGACAGTGAACAGTACTGTCAATGGAAGCACGGTCAATAAACCTGAAGTGGAGATTGCCACACTGGCTTATGATAAAATGGGCCAGTTAAAAACTAAAGGAGTAGGTAAGGCTAAAGATATCAATGGAAACTATACAGCCAACCCGATAGAGACACTAGCCTATGATTATAATATCAGGGGCTGGATGCTGGGAGTGAACCGGGACTTCCTGACAGATTTGACTGATGTAGACAGGTATTTTGGGTTTGAATTAGGTTATGACAAGCTAACCAATAAGGCAAACAGGAACTTCTTAGCCGGTATCAATAACGGTGAGTTCAATGGCAATATTAATGGGATGATCTGGAAAAGTAAGGGGGATAAAATCCGTCGCAAATATGATTTTGAATATGATGCAGCAAGCCGGTTGCTGAAAGGAGATTTTGAACAGAATGATAACGGCAGCACCTGGGGGAACAGTCTTGTAAACTATAATATAAAGATGGGGGATGGGATAGATCCCAATACAGCCTATGATTTTAATGGGAATATCAAACAGATGCAGCAGTGGGGCTTAAAGATCACCGGCAGTGTTCAAATTGATAATTTAAAATATACCTATATAACAGGAACCAATAAGCTGAAAAGTGTAACGGACTTTAATAATGATGCCTCTACACTGCTCGGCGACTTTAGAACAGCAACGACCCACCCGCAAACAGCGACCAAAGCTGCACTTATTCCGACAAGTTCGCAGGCACAGTTTGATGCGATCACAGATTACAGTTATGATGTGAACGGCAATATGGTGCTGGATAATAATAAAGCGATCAGCAGTATTGTATACAATCACCTGAATTTACCGCAAACCATCACCGTGGCTGGTAAAGGAACGATCAGTTACACCTATGATGCAGCAGGCGGTAAACTGAAAAAGACGGTGTTTGAAACGCAAGGAACTAATTATACCAAAACAACTGAGACGACTTACCTGGGTGGAGCTGTATACGAATCAAAAAATATCTTTACCAGGGTGAGCCCTGCAACAGCCTGGATACCGGATGAGGGAAACTATACCGATAAGCTACAGTTTATCGGGCATGAAGAAGGTCGGATACGGTTTAAAGAAGCAGTAGCAGGTGTCAGTGCTGCCAGTTATGAGTATGATTATATGCTCAAGGATCACCTGGGGAATGTGAGGATGGTATTGACGGATGAACAGAAAAAAGATATATATCCTGTTGCCAGTCTTGAGACCGCAAAGATTAATATCGAAGATGATTATTATACGATTGATCCGTCAAAGATCGAACTGGCCTCTAATGTAAGCGGCCTTCCTTCTTATACCAATGATAACGGGATTGGTAACAATCCGCCTGATGCGGGGTTTTCAGCCAGCAACAGCCAGCGGTTATACAAACTGAACAGCGGTGTTCCCGGAGGTAAAACCGGTTTAGGTATCACATTGAAGGTAATGGCAGGAGACAGGATTGATATATTTGGTAAGAGTTATTACAATACGAATAATACAGGAGGCAGTGGTGCAAACTCCAGTGTTCCTATACTGGACCTGCTAAACGGAATATTGGCAGCCCCCACGGGTGCTGCATCCGGAGGTCATACAACAGCTACGGAACTAAATGGAGTAGGCAATGTTACCGGTCCGCTGGGATCATTTTTAGGTGATCCCGCACGAGATAATCCCAGTTACCAAAACAGACCTAAAGCCTTTATCAACTATATCTTTTTTGATGAGCAGTTTCGGATGGTGCCGGGTGGAGGAGGATTCAGTGCAGTGAACAATACTCCAGATATAAAAGATCATTTTTCAGAGTTACAGAACAAGGTAGCGGCAAAGAATGGTTATGTGTATATTTATGTAAGCAATGAAAGCCCGGTAAATGTGTTCTTTGACAACTTACAGGTGGTACATACCAGGGGGGCGATACTGGAAGAAACGCATTATTATCCATTTGGGTTGACAATGAATGGCATCAGCAGTAGGGCGTTGAGTTTTGGGAACCCTGAGAATAAAAATAAATACAACGGGAAGGAAGAGCAGAAAAAGGAGTTTACTGATGGTAGTGGTTTAGAGTGGACAGATTATGGGGCAAGGATGTATGACGGGCAGATTGGGAGGTGGCTTATTATTGATCCTCTATCAGATAAAATGAAGAGCCATTCACCTTATAACTATGCGTTTAATAATCCAATTAAGTTTATTGACCCAGAGGGAATGACTCCTCAAGGACTCAACCCCAAAACAGATGCTGAAAAGGCTGTCGATTCTGAAAGCAAGAGGGGGTTTGCTATGAGATATGTAGGAAATTCATCCACAGCAAATCCAACTGATTTCTTTAGGAACCAAAAAACGGGAGAAATTAGATGGTATAATTCGCAAAAAGCCTCGCTAAGTAATAAAGATGGAGAATGGGCAAATATTGGGACTAGAATAGGAGGAAAAAACACTCAAGGTGAACCAGTAATGTATGTTGGCCCTGGGGATTATATGAATTCTGGCGAAAACTCCGACGGTGGGAACGGGATTTACGCATTAGCTGGTGAATTTTATCCAAGTGGTATATCCCTACAATATACCAGTGATAAAATTGATTTGTATGTTGATATTTGGCACATATTTGAAGAAGGGGAATATAATTGGCAGAGTGCAACAAATGATATTTCAACAGGTCTTCTGATA
Organism: Chitinophagaceae bacterium; assembly: GCA_016786805.1. GTDB lineage: Bacteria > Bacteroidota > Bacteroidia > Chitinophagales > Chitinophagaceae > CADEDV01. Next base: position 17,830 of record JAEUVP010000307.1, read on the forward strand.
GGGAATATTTTGCAGGGTGCAAATGAAACAGCAACTCGTCTAATCAATGAGAGTAAGATTCCAGTGCCTAGATATGCCGGTGTATTAGATGCTAAGTGGGCTGGTAGGCTTAACAGATTTTCTCAAAGAGCTGGAATTGCAGGCCTTGCGATTGGAGCATCAGCAGATATTGCTAATATAATGAGTGATCCCAATAATGGGAGTAATTATGCTAAATTGGGAGTTAAAATTGCTTCATATGCAGCAACTTTCATCCCTGTTGCGGGTTGGTTAATAGGACTCGGGATAGGGATAGCTGACTATTACGGTGCATTTGATGGAATGTATAAAAGTCTAGAATAATGAATTTTTATGATTTTTTATTTTACCGGTTTTATAGACTTCATATTAGGGGCTCAATAAAAGATATTGCTCATGATGCCGGGATCATTATTTTCAGTTTTTTCTTATCAATAAACATAATTGCCATTTATGCATTATTACGGAAAATTGGAGTACTGCCGAAATTTATGAGCGATTCTAAGAGTAGCATGAAACTTACAATTATTTTAATAGTGTTCAATTTTATTTATTTCTATTATAAGAAGAGATATTTAAGAGTGATTTCATTTTTTGAAACTGATGGCAGCCAGTATTACTCAAAACGGCTTTTTTTAATTTATGTTTTTCTATCCATTATTTTCCTTATAGGCGTGATTTTTTTTAGACCAGGCTTTTGGTAGTCTTTAAATTCTTTTGATGGTTCTAATGTAATTTAGTCAAACAAATTAATTTTAAAAGATTGATAATTACTCAAAGGATTTGTTTCTTGTTATTTTAACAATAATTAATTTTCAAATCCCCATGCTTCCAAAATCCACCCGCTTGGTTCCTTCAATGATTTCAGGAAGATTGACGTCATAGTAATTGCGGGTAGTTTCCTGTTTGGTATGTCCCATCATTTTTGAAAGCACAGCACCTTCCGCACCATAACGGATCCAGAGTTGGGCGTTGGTATGACGGGCCACTTTATTGGTAATGTTTTTATGGATACCGGCCATCTTCGCAATTTCTTTCAGGTTGCAATCATAAACAGGTTCTTCCACTAGATATTGTGTTACCGGCCCGCTGGGATCATCTATAGGATATCCTGCACGAGATAATCCCAGTTACCAGTAGAGGCCTAAAGCCTTTATCAACTATATCTTTTTTGATGAGCAGTTCCGGATGGTACCGGGTGGAGGAGGATTCAGTGCGGTGAATAATACTTCGGCACTAAAAGATCATTTTTCAGAGTTACAGAACAAGATTGCCCAGAAGAACGGCTATGTGTATATTTATGTAAGTAACGAGAGCCCGGTAAATGTGTTCTTTGACAACTTGCAGGTGGTGCATACCAGGGGAGCAATCCTGGAACAAACACACTATTATCCGTTTGGGTTGACGATGGCGGGAATCAGTAGCAAAGCGTTAAGTTTTGGAAATCCTGGGAATAAATTCAAATACAATGGGAAGGAAGAACAAAGAAAGGAGTTCAATGATGGTAGTGGTTTAGAGTGGATGGATTACGGGGCTAGAATGTATGATGGACAGATTGGGAGGTGGCATAAAGTTGATAACAAAGCGGAATTATATTTTGCTACTTCAACTTATGCATATGCTCTGAATCATCCAAGCAATGCCATAGACCCTGATGGCAATCTTGTAATCTTTATTAATGGGATGCATGCAGGCGATGGAGGGAAAGCTGAGTATTGGAGAATGTATAGATATGAGCAGGTGAAGTCTGGCGAAATGGTTTGGGGCTATAATAGTTATGGAGTTCCGATGGGTAGAATATCTACATATGTTACAAAAAAAATTGAAACTTATGCTTTCGATAAAGCAGTAATGAATCAGTTGGGAGATCATAATGCTAAATATAAAGATGGAGCACTTGGTGGAATTTGGGGTATTGGTAAGGGTAATCTCAACCCGCGGTGGAGAGAGTTAGAAGGTAGAACAGCAGGAAAAAATGACGCAAAAGAAATTATTGAAAGCTTAGCAAGAGATAAGAATGGAAACATAACAGAGTCAATAAAAATTATATCCCATAGTATGGGAGGCGCCTATGCAAAAGCCTATGCCAAGCTATACTTGACTACGCAAAAAAACATGATATAAAAGGAGTTATTATTGCTTTTGAAGCAGATTTTGCCCCATTTCAACCGTGGGACCAAAAGGCCGTCGAAGATCCCAACATGGGTACTACCTTTCAGTTCTCGCATAGTAATGATAAAGTAGCTGGTGATTCAGATATGCCAGGCGCAACTAAAATTGATACCAATGAGGACAAGATTCAAACACACTCAATTTTTTCATTCATCAACCAAATATCTAAGCTACCAGCCGGAAAATACAAAGTTGTAAATGGGCAAATTGTTCCTGTTAACTGAAATTATATGAATAAAAAAATAATGGCAATAATCTTGTCACTGCTTGTGTCGGGTTTGTTTTTGTTTAATGTATTATATTCTTCAAGTGCGTTTAATTATATTCCATACTTAATACATGAAACAATATCTCCTGGAGGTAAGGAAGAATCAACTTTTATTGCAATATTTAATATCTGTTTTTCCATTTTACTTTTTTTGATTTTCTATAAAATATTTTCACACATACTATCAAAAAGAAGATGAAGTAATTTAATAAGAATTCATAGAGTGTTTTTAGTGCACAAGAAGCAATATTTCCTAAAATACATTAGGCTTAGAGATTACACCAAGAAACACTTACTTTTTCTAAATAAAAGAAAATAGTGCTGGCTGAGTTGCTATGTTTTTTGATAAGAAATACAAATGGGTTGATCCTGGTATTCAAAATTGTATATTCAATAAATACATCCTTCAGTTCACGGATTTAATAGCAATATAAAATGAGGGGTTTTTACAAAGTTGGTTCAAGAGTTTTGTGGTTTTAATCAATATCATTAAAACTATCAAGTTTGTTTTTAAGTTGAGCGGGCATTGATTCTTAAATCCCCATCCCCCCAAAATCAATATTCTTCGTTCCCTCAATTACTTCCCGCAAACCTACCCGGTAATAATTTTCTGTGGTTTGTTCTTTTTCATGGCCCATCATTTTAGACAGAACAGGACGATCAGCGCCAAAGCGGATCCACATCTGAGCATTGGTATGCCTTCCGGTTTTATTGCTGAGTTTGCGGGTGATACCGGCACGTTTGGCCAATAACTTTAAATTGCGGTTATACGCCTGTATCTCTATGAAGACGGATGGTTTAAATAGTAAGGGGTTGTCAGGATTTTTGCTCTTGTATTGTTCAAGTATACTTGCTGCATACGGAAACTTAAACAATGGGATAATAGTAGGATTCCCATTCTTATCTCTTTCACCAATAATGTAATGCCCCTGTTCAATATCATTAAACAACTGGTCCTTGCGAAGGGCTTGCAGATCGTTGTAATAAAAACCGGTATAGATCTGGAACAAAAAAAGATCCCTGTCCCGCTGAAGACTTTTATCTGCTTCATCGAATTCCAATTTTTTCAAACGCTGCACTTCTTCAATTTCCAGGTGCTGGCCTTCTTTTTTCTTAGGGACACTTACTTTGACTTCTTCAAAGTACCGCTCTACTTCAATGGGATCAAGAAAGTGATCTTTTTTCGCAGCATAAGTTAGCACCACCTTCAACTTATCCCAATAGGATTTGATGGTGGCAGGACCCATTTTTCCATTGCGACCTTTTAGGTTGGCCAGGTAATTCTTAAACCGGGCGATCAGGGTTTCATCGATCTGGGAGAAAGAAATCTTCTCCTGGAAATTATTCAAGTGGAACAGACAAGCCCGGTACTTCTCCCAGGTCACATCATCCAACCGGACTGTTTCTGGCGGATACCGGATATAGTTGCGGAAGTAGTCATTGAAGATATTCCGCTCACCCCGCAGCATAAGTTCTTTGTCGATGGTATAAAAGGTGATAGGCTTGTTCTGGGAATAGTAGCGCCGGATAAGCTCGTTGAGCTTATGGATAGTCTCAGCGATTTTGCAGTTGATCTCAAAATAGAAAGGGTGGTTGTTTTTGACCCAGTGGTTTTCTTTTCCCTGCCACTGGTCCGGCGAGACTTTGGAGGGCAACTTGACCGGGTAATGCCGGGCGGGTTCGCCGGTTAAATACACACGAATATGGATGCCGTAACGGCCCTCACGGTTAGTTTGTTTCCGCCAGTTATACCGCACGGAAATCGTAGGAACTCTGATCATAAATACCACGTTTTTCTTACCACACTAGCCAGGTTCATCCCCAATATAAGGCAGGTTTTAACCTGAAAAAGTGTAATAAAAGTGAAATAAAAAAACCGGGAAATAGCGGGATTTGACGAGTATCCGAAAAATTGAAAAACCCACGAAAGCGGCTGCTGACGTGGGTTTGACTCTTTTTTACAATTTTTAAGACTTGCTAGGTAGGCCTGTTTAGCTCCCCCTGCTGGACTTGAACCAGCGACCCTCTGATTAACAGTCAGATGCTCTAACCAACTGAGCTAAGGAGGAATACCTTTCCCTTTCGGGGCAGCAAAAATAGGGATTTTAGGTTTTAAACAACCTATTCACAATCAAATTTTACCGGAAAATATTCCAGAAACTGCCGCTTTCTTCTATGCCTACAAAAACCCCGTCCTCCCTGCTTTCCACCGGCCAGTTCTGTAAATAATACCCTTCACCGCTTACATTCCGGCCGTTTTGCAGGGCATATTTATAGCGGTGCAAGGGACAAACCACGTTGCCCAGTGCATCAATATAGCCATCGGCCATGAAGCCACCGGCATGGGGGCATTTGAAAGCAAAGGCAAATACGGCATCATTGAATTTTCCGATGCAGATCTTTTTTCCGATCAGCTCCGCCACCGCAATATGATTGGCCCCAAAATCCAGTTCATTTACATGATCAGCGATCTTATGCCAGGTTAATTTTTTATCAGCCATACTCCTAAACTAAGAGAATAATCAGCAAAAGGTCAATTGGTATTAGTAGATGAAATCCGTTCTGTACGGGTAACGGATCCTGTACATAGCCCTTACTTTTTCCAGTATGGATTGACGCAGCCCGTCAATATTTCTTTTTTCCAGTGCGGAAATGAAGATGGCGTTACCATTTGTTTCCCGGTTCCATCTTTCTTTCAGGTCGTCGAGGATTTCTTCTTTGGTAGTTTCTTCCAGCCATTCATCAAACGTATGTTTTTCGTACAGGTCCATTTTGTTGAAAATGGTAAGAATGGGTTTTTCGAAAGCATTCAGTTCCTGCAGGGTTTTATTTACTACGCCGATCTGGTCTTCATAGGCTATGTGAGAAATATCCACCACATGCAATAGTATATCAGCTTCTCTTACTTCATCCAGGGTGCTTTTAAAACTTTCCACCAGGTGGTGGGGGAGTTTGCGGATAAATCCTACTGTATCACTTAAGAGAAAAGGAGTATTCTCAAAAACAACTTTTCCTGTCGTTGTGTCGAGTGTGGCAAATAATTTATTTTCTGCAAACACTTCTCTCTTGCTGAGCAGGTTCATAATCGTGGACTTGCCTACATTGGTATAACCAACCAATGCTACCCGGATAAATTCTCCCCTGTCTTTTCGTTGTGTGTAAGCCTGTTTATCTATTTCCGCCAGGCGTTTCCGCAGCAATGAAATTTTATCTCTAACGATACGGCGATCGGTTTCAATTTCACTTTCACCCGGACCTCTTGTACCAATACCACCTCCCAGTCGTTCAAGGTGTTTCCACATACCTCTCAATCTTGGTAATACATATTGGTATTGGGCTAGTTCCACCTGTGCTTTGGCTTGTGCTGTTTTGGCACGACTGGCGAAGATGTCGAGAATAAGATCAGAACGGTCGATGGTCTTTATCTCCAGTGCCTTTTCAATATTATTGATCTGTGCCCCTGTTAATTCATCATCAAAAATGATGATACGGATATCTTTTCCAAGGATGTATTGGCGTATCTCTTCCAGTTTTCCTTTACCAATAAAAGTACGGCTGTCCGGACGTTGCAATTTCTGGGTAAACCGTTTGACGGTTACCGCACCGGCAGTTTCTGCCAGGAAAGCTAATTCATCCAGGTATTCAGTAACCAGTTGTTCGGTCTGATCTTTTTGGACCAATCCCACCAGCACGGCTTTTTCTTCTTTTTCAATAACGTTTCTTTTGTCCAGCATAATAATAAAAATTCCTTCCGCAAAAAGAAGGATAGCAAAAGTAGAAAATAAAAAAGCGATCCACCTGTGGCAGACCGCTTTTCGGTAAATATTTTAATGACTTAAAGTCCACTCAGGGTAAGACCGATCGAGAAAGGACGTACCTGCGGGCCGGCACCATCTTTGAACAAAGTGGTCAGCTGGTAGCTGCCATATAAACTAAAATGACCAATTCCCACACGGCCCATAGCCACCAGGCGGTTCTTATTGAAAAAGCGTTTGCCGCTTTCTTTCATCACATAATCATTCAGTGTCTGGTCGCTGCTGTTTTGCAATTCCACATTACGGGTATGTGCATTCAGTAATAAACCCACTTTCACTCCAATGGCTGCTTTAAAGCTCTTATTGGGATTA
>JAEUVP010000325.1 GCA_016786805.1 Chitinophagaceae bacterium
GGTTTGATACATCCGAAAGCCAATATTCATCACAACAATATTGAACCCGGTGACCAGGTAATCATCAGCGGAAATATGGCCACGCATGGTATTGCTATCATGAGTGTAAGAAAAGGGCTCGAATTTGAAACTACCATTGAAAGTGATACCGTCAACCTGAACCATACCGTTGAAAAATTGCTAGACCGCTTTGGAAACGGTATCAAATTCCTCCGTGATCCTACAAGAGGTGGCATAGCTTCTGTGTTGAATGAAGTGGCCGAACTGACTTCATTAGGCTTTGAACTGGATCAAAAAAATATCCCGGTGGATGAACAGGTGGATGGTGCCTGTGAAATGCTGGGTCTTGATCCTTTGTATGTAGCCAATGAAGGCATATTTATTGCCGTGGTGAAACCAACTATAGCAAACGCATTTGTTGCTGCACTCCGGGCTGATGAGAACGGGGCGAATGCAGCGATCATTGGTGAAGCCACTACAGAACATCCCGGCAAAGTGTTAATGAAGAGCCGGGTTGGTGGAAGAAGAGTGGTCAACTATCTAACCGGTGAGCAGTTGCCCCGGATCTGCTGAGCTTTATTTCAATCCCTAAAATTTACGATATTGCAGGCTTCAACTGAGAATTATGGAAGTGAAAAGCCTGTTTGATCCTGCTGCCAAGCAGGAAATCATAGAGCGTATCAACCGGTTAAAACCCGCCACGCAACGGAAATGGGGGAAAATGGATGTGGCTCAAATGCTGACGCATTGCCAGATGCCCCTCGGAGTTGCTATCGGAAGGCACCAGTTGAAAGGTAATTTTTTTATCAAGCTGCTCGGGCCTTTTTTTAAAGAGCAATTGTATAATGATAAACCTTTCCGGCAAAACCTGCCAACTGACAAATCTTTTAAAATAGCTGATCAACGAAATTTTGAAGAAGAGCGGCAAAAACTCCTGTCCATGATCCAAGAGTTTTCGGAAGATACACTTTCCGGTCACCCGCATCCCTTCTTTGGAAAACTCACGCCTGAACAATGGAGCCGGGGTTCCTGGAAACATCTTGACCATCACTTACAGCAGTTCGGGGTATAATCACCTGTCGGTACTGATCCTAATCATATTATCACAAGCTTGCCCGGGTTAGTTTTGGGTAAGCTTTTTTATGTCCATCTGGAAAAACATCATACGCAAACCTTCCTGATCACAGATCGCCTCCCGCTTTCTCCCCTCCTCTATTTACATTTTTTCACCAGTAGCGATACTGTAAACCTGTTTGCATGAAAACGATCATTGAACCTTTTAAGATAAAATCGGTAGAACCCATTTATTTCAATACTAAAGAAAAACGAATAGCCATTCTTGATAAAGCCTGTTACAATCCCTTTCTGATCCATTCCGACGATGTATTGATTGACCTGCTGACCGACAGTGGCACCAGTGCCATGAGCAGTGACCAGTGGGCCGGTATCATGAAAGGTGATGAATCTTATGCAGGCAGCCCGAGTTTTTTCCGCTTTGAAAAAGTGGTGCAGGATATTACCGGAATGCCCGTGGTGATTCCAACCCACCAGGGAAGAGCTGCGGAGAAGATCCTGTTCACCATCCTCGGAGGCAAAGGAAAATACTTTATCAGCAATACCTTATTTGATACCACCAGGGCCAATATTGAATTCTCCGGTGCTGAAGGAATTGATTGCTTATGCGAAGAAGGAAAACATCCTTCCATCCCCGCTCCTTTCAAAGGAAATATGGATATCGCATTACTGGAAAAAACAATTGCGCAAAGAGGAGCTGTGAATATTCCGTTGGTCATTATCACCATCACCAATAATTCAGGTGGTGGGCAACCGGTGAGTATGCAGAATATCAAGGCGGTGAAGAAAGTTTGTCAAAAAAATAAGATCCCCTTGTTTATTGACGCCTGCC
>JAEUVP010000326.1 GCA_016786805.1 Chitinophagaceae bacterium
ATGTAGTTCTAAACTTTATTGGCTGTAATTGTGGATTTTTTGTGAATTCCCTCTATATTTGCAGCCCCGAAGCACAAAAGCGAGGATAGGCTTCCACTTACCAAGTTGATGTGTTTCAGGAACGGTGCGGTAGCTCAGTCGGTAGAGCAAAGGACTGAAAATCCTTGTGTCGGCGGTTCGATCCCGCCCCACACCACCCAAAAGCAGAAAAAGCCCGGTAGAGTTTAAAACTCTCGGGCTTTTTTATTTTACCTTCTCCCCCTAATCTTCCTGAAGTATGGGCCAAAGAAATGTTCTTTTTTTCTTCCTGTTATGTTGCAGCCTGTCCGCTTTTTCCCAACAGCCTTTATACAAGGATCCATCCCAACCAATTGAGAAAAGAGTAAACGACTTGCTAAGCCGGATGACACCGGAAGAAAAATTCTGGCAACTGTTCATGATCCCCGGCGACCTGGATCATGTGAATGCGAAGCAGTATAAGAACGGGCTGTTTGGTTTCCAGGTAAGTGCCGCTGCCAAAGGAGATGCCGGAGGACAATTACTCAACTATGGTACCAACGAAACGGCTGTTGCGCTGGCTAAAAAGATCAATGCCATTCAGCAATACTTTGTAGAGAAAACAAGACTGGGTATTCCTATCATTCCCTTTGATGAGGCTTTGCATGGTTTGGTAAGAGAGGGTGCTACTGTTTTTCCGCAGGCTATTGCTTTGGCCGCCACTTGGGATACAACACTGATGAGTAAAGTCGCTAATGTGATTGCAAATGAAGCCAAACAGCGGGGGATCCGGCAAATACTTTCGCCCGTTGTCAATATTGCCGCTGATGTCCGCTGGGGCAGAACAGAAGAAACCTACGGAGAAGACCCGTTTCTCAGTTCGGCGATGGGGGTGGCATTTGTCGGTGCTTTTGAAAAGAAAGGTATCATCACTACGCCGAAGCATTTTATTGCCAATGTGGGTGATGGTGGCCGGGATAGTTATCCGGTTCATATCAATGAAAGACTGCTGGAAGAAATATATTTCGCTCCTTTCAAAGCCTGTTTTGAAAAAGGTGGTTCCCGTTCCGTAATGACATCCTATAATTCATTGGACGGAATTGCCTGTTCGGCAAACAGCTGGTTATTACAGGAGAAATTAAAAAAGCAGTGGGGCTTCAACGGGTTTGTGATCTCTGATGCTAATGCTGTTGGTGGTGAAGTAGTGTTGCACAACACCGCAAAAGATTATCCTGCCAGTGGGCAGCATGCTGTCAGTAATGGGCTGGATGTAATTTTTCAAACGGAGTACAGGCATCATCAGTTGTTCCTCCCGCCATTTTTGGATGGGACTATTGACAGCAACAGGATCAACGATGCGGTGGCAAGAGTATTGGAAGCAAAATTTGAGCTGGGCCTGTTTGAAAATCCTTATGTACCTGTAGAGTCAAATTTATCAGCACAAGAACATAAGCAGGTAGCTAAACAAGCAGCTCTTGAATCTATCGTTTTATTAAAGAATGCGAAGAATGTATTGCCGCTGAAAAAAAATATCCGCTCTATTGCTGTGATCGGAGTTGATGCCACTGAAGCAAGACTGGGTGGTTACAGCGGTCCGGGTAACGGCAAGGTCAGTATACTGGAAGGAATCAAACGGAAAGCAGGCAGCAATACGAAAATCATCTATGCTCCTGGTTGCGGCCGTACTACGAATGAATATGTTGTTATCTCATCAAAACAATTACATTATAACGGGAGCGAAGGATTACAGGCAGAATATTTTACTAATGTAACGTTAGGCGGGGAACCGGTTGTAAAGCGAATAGATAAATCCATAGACTTTCACTGGACCTTATACGCTCCCGATCCCTTACTGAAAGCAGATTTTTATTCCGTTCGCTGGACAGGACAACTGGCAGCAGCAGCAACTGGTAAGTTTAAGATCGGGCTGGAAGGCAATGATGGTTTTAGGTTATACATCAACAACAAACTAATTATTGATAACTGGCATAAACAAAGCTACCGGACATCGGTAACTGATTATTCTTTTGAAAAAGGAAAGAGCTATGATATTCGAATAGAGTTTTTTGAACCCGTTGGTAATGCCACCATCAAACTGGTATGGAATGCTGGAGTAGTGAATGACTCGAAAAAGAAAATCCAGGAAGCCGTAACAACTGCCAGGCAATCTGATATTGCTATTGTTACTGTCGGAATAAATGAAGGCGAGTTCCAGGACAGGGCTATGCTTTCTTTACCCGGTCACCAGGAAGACCTGATCACCGCTGTTGCTGCAACCGGCAAACCAGTAGTTGTTTTGTTAGTGGGTGGCAGTGCCGTTACCATGAACAAGTGGATCGATAAAGTTTCAGCCATTGTGGATGTATGGTATCCCGGTGAAGAAGGTGGCCATGCTGTGGCAGCTGTATTGTTTGGTGATTATAACCCTGCCGGTAGATTACCTGTTACGTTTCCGGTGCATGAAGCGCAATTACCCCTTGTCTATAACCATAAACCAACGGGTCGTGGTGATGATTATAATAATTTATCCGGCCAGCCGCTTTTTCCTTTTGGGTTTGGATTGAGTTATACAACATTTGAATACCGTGATATCAAGCTGAGCAAGAATACCATCAGCAGCAAGGATTCCGCAACTGTATCTTTTACGCTTCAAAATACCGGGACAAGAGACGGCGATGAAGTGGTGCAATTGTATATCCGTGATATGCTTTCCTCCGTTGCAAGACCGGTTATGGAATTAAAAGGCTTTCAGCGGGTTCATCTGAAAGCAGGAGAATCAAAAACTATTTCCTTTACGATCAACCCGGAAATGCTTTCGATACTGGATAGTCAATTGAATAAAGTGGTGGAGCCGGGGGAATTCAGGATTATGGTTGGGTGTTCAGCAAGAGATACCAGGTTAAAAGAAACACTGACGGTAATAAAATAATATTATCCTGCATACACAACCGCTATCTCCGCCCCCACTTTTGCATTGTGTTTTATCAAAGCAATATTGGCTTCCAGGCTTTCACCGTTGGTATGATCAGCAATGTATTTTAATAAGAAAGGCGTTACTTCTTTGCCGGTTATCTTTTGTGTTGCGGCTGCATCCAAGGCCTGCTGTATATGGACTTCCATTTCATCTGCTGCAATTTCCTGTTCTGCCGGAACCGGGTTGGCGATCAGCACCGATCCTTCCAGGCCCAATTGCCATTTCGTAGATAAAAGCTGGGCGATATCTTTCGGAGAATCTAAGCTGAGCGGTGATCTGAAACCACTTTTACGGGAATAAAAACTCGGAAACTCCTCTTGTCCATATGTAACAACGGGAATTCCTTTTGTTTCCAGGTATTCTAATGTTAACCCGATATCTAGAATTGATTTTACACCGGCAGATACAACAGCGACTGAGGTTTGTGCCATCTCCGTAAGGTCGGCCGATATATCCATACTATTTTCTGCA
>JAEUVP010000350.1 GCA_016786805.1 Chitinophagaceae bacterium
CAGCAATATTCCAAATATGCCTAAGGCAATGAAGAGATAAGTAGTTTGCAGGTCATTGGTATAAAAAATTGCAATGATCAGGATAGCACCCAGGTCATCAATGATGGCCAATGCAGTCAGGAATATCTTTAAGGCCAGGGGCACTCTTTTGCCAGCTAATGATAATACGCCTAATGCAAATGCAATGTCTGTGGCCATCGGGATACCAAAGCCGCTTTGGGTGTGAGTGCCTGCATTAAACAGAAAATGAAATAGTGCAGGAATGGCCATGCCGCCAATGGCAGCAACAACAGGTAATGAAGCATTTTTTATACTTGATAACTCACCGGCGTATAATTCTCTTTCTATTTCCAGCCCGACCATCAGGAAAAAGATCGTCATCAGGCCATCATTGATCCAATGTTCGATACTCAGGTTTAGCTCAAAATTGCTGATAGAGAAACCGGCTTTATGGTGCCAGAAGTCGATATAGGATTGACCAATGAAAATATTGGCCAGGCAAAGACTTAAAACAGTAGATAGGATCAGGATGATGCCCGAACTTTTTTCACTATTAAAAAACTCTTTGAAAAGTTTTGTCATGCCCTAAAGATAAATCTTATGCTGCAGGCAAGGGCATTAATCATGTGTTAGAATGACCTCTGAAATTTAAAAACAATTATCCCGTAATAATTTCATAGCTGCTAACCCTTTTTGGCGGGCAAAATTGATATTGCGTTCAGGAATGCTGTCAGGATCGGGAAAGTTGGCAATGGCTTCTTCAATACTTTCCTCTCTTAACAGGTGCAGCATCGGGTAAACAGAACGATTGGTATAATTGGCAGGATCATCACCGGGGGCATCAGTAAAACGATAAAGCGGATGAAAGCTGGCTAATTGGTAAACACCTTCGTATTCATTTTGAGCTAATAATTTCTCCCCGAGCTCAACCAGGTCCAGGTAATCTTCAAATGATCCAAAGCTGTTGGGGAAAATGATCAGGGTGGTTTCAATGGCCTCATCATTATCCAGCCGGATACATTCGTTTAATAAAGTTTCCAGGCAAACGGCGAGGTCAGCAGCAGTCTCAACAGCATAATGCAACCGGTTCTCCTTAACAACTTTGGAGGCAAAGGGGCAGAAGTTGCAACCGATCACCACATCCCGAACCCATTTCTTTGTTTGTTCAATGATATGCTGGTTCGGGTCCATATTCAATTTGTTATAAGCTAACGGCTGCGTTGCTAAGTACTTTCTTTACTGCGTCAACGATCTTTTCCCCTTTTTCACTAATCTGCGCTTCGGTCCATAATAAACTGATGGAAGTAGAAATGCAGCGGCTGAGTATAGCATCGCTCATTGCAAAATCTTTATTCGCCTGTTCCATTACTTTGGCTTTCATTTCCGGGTGCAGGGCATTCAGTGTTACCGAGTTTTTCAGGTGATCCCATTTACGGATATAATGCCAGTTATTATCGAACCAGTAAAAATTACCTGCAAGTATGCCCTGTGCTTTTAATTCCGCTACTACTGCTTTTGTGATTTCTTCGGTGGGCAGGAACCAGCTGATAAAACTGCAACTGTCACCAGCGGGATCGGGAATACGGCGGAAAGTTATTTCCTGAACCTGTTTGAGTATATTGATCAGCTGGGTGTGATTCTTTTTTTGCAGGGCTAAGAATTCAGGCAATCTTTTTATCTGTGCTAATCCAACGGCAGCATGCAATTCGGAGATACGGTAATTATAGCCAATAAAGGGATGCAGGTCGGCTCCGCGATCGACTCCTTTGTGATCATGCCCGTGATCCGTATAGCCATCAGATTTTATATATACATCTTCACTATTGGTCATCACCACACCTCCTTCTGCACAAGTCATTGTTTTTACAAAATCAAAACTAAAAGTGCCGGCATGGCCGATGCTGCCTAAATGTTTTCCTTTGTAGGTGCCACCAATACTCTGGCAGGCATCTTCGAGCAGGATCAGGTTATGTTCTTTGCAGATAGCCAGCAAAGCATCCAGGTCAGCCATGCTGCCGCACATATGTACGGGCATAATCGCTTTTGTTTTAGAGGTGATGGCTTTCCTGACAGCATCCGGGTTTAATGTCAGTGTTTCATCCACGTCCACTAAAACAGGAACAGCGCCAACACTTAATACGGCCTCAAAGCTTGCTACAAAAGTGAAAGAGGGAGTGATGACTTCATCACCATAACCAATACCCAGGGCACTCATCGCCGTGGTCAAAGCCGAAGTGCCGCTGGAAGTCAGCTGGGCATATTTGCAGCCGAATGTTTCACTGATAGCGGCTTCCAGTTCTTTGGATTTCCAGATACCTTTCCGGGGTCCGTCAAAACCGTAGCGCATCAGGATACCTGTTTCCAGTACGTCGTTTACTTCTTTTCTTTCTTTATCACTCCAGAGTTCGTAACCGGGCATATAATTCAATTAAAAATGAAAAATAAAAGCAATGCAGGGAATTGCTTTGCAAAGGTAAAAAACAGGACGGGAACAACATCAGGGTTTATAAAACTGCCATTTACCATCCGGTTGTACTACAATGGCGATCTCACTCATCTCACTTTCATTATTATTCTTACCAACCGCAGTGATCACATACCGGTAGGAGAACTGGCTGGAAGCAAGTGTATCAGTGAGGTTGAATCCTTCCGGTTTTACGACTACCCGGTTCATGTATTGAGGGATATTGCCAAAGGTTTCCGTATGTGAATCAACCGCATATTTGTAAACTACATAATATTTGATAGTAACCAGGTTGCGGGGATCCGGTTTCACATTGAATTCAATGATATTATTGGTGATCTTTTTTTCAACGATCGGGGCCCAGGGTTTTTCATTATCGACCCAGCGCATAGGTGGGAGCAATGCCGGATATCTATAGTAATTGTTCTGCAAACTGTCATTCCATCCATTCGGATTGCGGTTAAAGGAACGGCTGCTGAAATAAACACTTCCCTGCACATTTGGATAGCGGCGCAACAGCTTTATCTGGTTGGGCAGCTCATTTGTATTTTTCCAGGCGGCAGCTTTTTCTTCCACCCGGTACAGGCCATGACCAATATAGATATGCCGGCCAAAGCTATTACGGCTCCACCAGTCCAATAGTTTTTCATAAGCAATCTTGTCATGACCGATCTCTAAATATAATTGCGGTGTTACATAATCGATCCAGCCCTTTTCCAGCCATAACAAAATATCGGCGTACAAATCATCATAGTTGGTTTGACCGGCCCGGCTGTCGCTTCCTCTCACCGGGTCTTTGTCTTTATTTCTCCAGACACTGAACGGGGAGATACCGAAGCGGCATAACTTATTTTCTTCTTTAATAACGTTACTCAGTTTGCGGATGATCGAATCAACATTACTTCTTCTCCAATCATCTTTATTTAACTTACTGCCTGATCGTGCATAAGAAGCAGCATCCGGGAATTCTTTTCCGGGAATGCGATAGGGATAGAAATAGTCATCCATATGAATGGCATCCACATCATAGCGTTTGACAATGTCACGGATCACACCCACCACAAAATCCTGCGCTGCTTTATTAGCCGGATCAAAATACTTTTTATCACCATAAGTAAGGAACCATTCCGGGTGAATCTTTGAGATATGATTAGCGGCGATGGAAGAAGAACGGGTATTAAAGACAGCCCGGTAAGGATTACACCAGGCATGAAATTCCATGCCTCTTTTATGTGCTTCTTCGATCATGAACTGCAACGGATCATAGTAAGGCGAAGGTGGTTTGCCCTGTGTTCCTGTCAGCCACTGGCTCCAGGGTTCATATTGTGAAGGATAAAAAGCATCCCCCGAAGGGCGCACCTGCACCACTACTGCATTCATGCCATTACGCTGGTGCATATCCAGGATGCGGATGAATTCTGCTTTCTGGCTTTCAGTATTGGTATTTCCATACGAAGGCCAGTCGATGTTATCGACAGTGGCGATCCAGACAGCCCGGAATTCATACTTGGGCTGGGCATTCGACAATAAAAATGTAAAAAAGGAAATAAAAAGTAATACAACAGAACGTACCATGTTTTCAGTTTCGGATAAATGATTATAGACTTACGATCAGTAAGACGAACATTTAACCGTAAAAGTACATCATTCGCTGTTACGTATCTTATCCAGCAGGTCGCTAAGTGTGGTGGCTTCTTTTTCAGTGAGGTTGCGTAATACACCGTCTATCTCATCCTGTTTGGCATCCAGCCGCTCCAGGAGCTTCTTTCCTTTGTCAGTAATGATAACATCTACGAGACGACGGTCAGCTTTGCAGGTAATTTTTTTAACAAGACCTTTAGCAATCAGCCGGTCAACAATGCGGCTGGTATCACTCATTTTCTCCAGCATCCGCTCTCTTATTTGCAAAGTGGACAGGGGCTGGGGAAAGCTGCCTCTCAGTATGCGAAGAATATTGAACTGCTGGGAAGTGATATCTTCCTCGTCAAAAATGCACTTTGTTTTATCCTTCATCCAGCCCAATGTGTAAATGAGGTTGATGCCAGCCTTTTGGTACACATTCCTGAATTTGGCCTGCTGTATATCCTTATCAATACCCATATGGAATGAATTTACTTGGACGACGCTACTGTTATTCATACTAAAAAATGCTTACGTTTAAAAGCTTCGTCGTGTGTGGTAAAAGTAAAAAGTTTCGGGCTAAGCTGCGTGCCCGGCCCAAAACTTTCTGGATGAACTGAGAACTCAACGTTCTTAACTGTTATAATAGAACTTCTCTTCAACGATCTTCCCGTTTTTCCAGCGCTGAACAGCCAGCTGACGGTAGGTGCGAACGCCATAATCCTTGTGTGTATAATCGAACCACCATTCTGTTACAGCCAGGTCATCGCTTACCAGGGTGTTGAGGATCTTGGCACCCCTGAATTCTGTAAGGCCACCCACAAAAGCCTCTTCATGCTGGCGGTTTACATCTTTTCCTACACGGGCGGGGTAGTCATTGTCCTGCATGACCACAGTGTCATCATAGAATTTTTCAAAAGCGTCAAGGATCTTTCCTTCCAGTACCATCTGGTTGAGCTGGTCAACCTGTGTTCTTAAATCAGACATTGTATAAAGTTTTAGTGTTTGAATGAATTCAGGTACAAAGTTAATGTTGCAACATTGATTGTTCCAAATTTAATTTTACTGAACGGGTTCAATTCACCATTTCTTAACAAAAGGCGGGCAGCATCCGGGCGGGGAATCCCCTCTTTGTGGTATTGGTATGTATTGTAAAAAAAAGAAGCTTTGTATCGTCAACCATTAACCTGAAACCTTCCCCCATGCGAGTAGTAACCGAATCAATCAGAAGTTTCTTCGAAGGATTTGCCTCCTTTTACACCTTGATCTATGATGAAATGAAAAGCTGGTGATCAGTAATGACCCCTTTCTTTCTTTAGTGCTGCTGCCAGCTTGAACATGGCAAAGAGGTGGTGCGCCTCATGCAGCAGGAAAAAATTCAACCATTGCACCAGGTTCATTTCCCCAAATGCAGGATGAATTCCTTTTTTGTCAAGATCGGCTTCTTTAAAAGAAAGAATTTCGGCGGCCATTTCCTTCCGGGTCGTTAAAAGGTCTTGCATGATTTCCCGGGAAGATTTATGACAATTATCCAGGAATAATGGATCGCCATCGGCGGAATACCGCTCAAAAGAAGGAATATCTTTTTCCAATATCTCCTTTACCCGGTTTATGAAAATATGCTGATAGGTCTGTAGATGTACGATCGTTTCAAAAATCGACCATTTACCGGCTACAATATGCCTCCTGATCTGCTCATCGGTGAGCCCATCAATAATATCCACTAATGATTTGTGCTGGTATTGCAGGCGGGTTGAAACAGAGGATGGCATTTGCATAAGCGTACAATTTAATGATCAGTCATTGCTCCATACTTTTGTTCCCTCGGAGCAGTTGGCGCATATATCGATGTTCTTTCTTCCTTTTAATAAGGCTGTTCTGAATTTTGTGTATTCACCGTTTTTCCAGATCTCCCTGAAGGACTTTTGTTTCAGGTCACCCAGACGGTGCTGTGCATCTTTATCAAAACAACAGGGGGCCACCAATCCATCCCAGGTGATAACAGGATCATGCCAGAGCCGCCAGCAATGGTTGGCTAATTTTCCTTTGAACTTATATCCTGTTTCTGTTTTCCGGTACCGGCTGAATTTATCAATGGTGGGGATCAGCTGGTTCGGATCCTTTTCATAATCGTAGACCTGTGCTGTTTTGAACCATACGTCATCCACCCCTACTTCAGCGGCCAGTTTTTTTACATCCTCGATTTGGTGCTCATTCGGTTTCACCACTAAAAACTGGAAAACAACAAAAGGTTTCTTACTGTTCATTTGTTTTTTCCACTTCACAATATTCTTAGCTCCTTCAATCACTTTTTTTAGTTGTCCCCCTACCCGGTATTGCTCATATACATCCTGGGTGGTGCCATCAATGGAGATGATCAACCGGTCCAACCCACTTTCGATCGTCCTTTTTGCATTGGCATCGTTGAGGTAATGTGCATTCGTGGAAGTGGCAGTATAGATCTTTTTTTGGGACGCATATTGCACCATATCGAGAAAATCAGGGTTCAGGTAAGGCTCCCCCTGGAAATAAAATACGAGGTACAACAGCTCTTTGTGCAACTGATCAATGGTTTCACTGAAAAAATCTCTTTTAAGCATACCGGTGGGCCGGGTAAAAGCTCTTAACCCGCTGGGGCATTCCGGGCAGCGTAGATTGCAGGATGTGGTCGGCTCAAAGGAGATGGAAACGGGAAAGCCCCATTGTAAAGGTCTTTTGGTCCATTTGCTGATATAATAACTGCTCAGCACTTTCACTCCATTCCAGGCCCGGCGGGCGGTGAGTTTGGATAAAAGGTTTAATGTGTCATTTCTGTTTAATCCCGGCATCAGGGAGTAAAGTTAAGTTGGTATCTTCAAATCGTTAATGTATGAACTACGTAATTCCTGCATACCGTATTTTTCCGCTTGGCGACACCGCACTGGTAATCGATTACGGGAACCTTGTTGATGAACATATCAACAAAGAAGTGATGGAGAGGTTTGCACAATTGAAAAATGCAAATTTGCCAGGTATCATTGAAGTGGTTCCGGCGTATAGTTCACTGGCTGTTTATTATCATCCCCCGGAAGTAGTGAAGAAACGGGCAATAGAAACTACTGTATACGACTGGGTGAAGAAGCAGGTAGATCAGCTACTGGCACAACCTGTGATCAACAATGAATCATCTGAGAGGCTTTTGAGCATACCGGTATGTTATGACCATGAATTCGCACCGGATATAAGGGCCCTGTCAGCAACGAAAAATATAAGTGTAGAGGAAATAATTCAACTGCATACTGCCACCACTTATCGTGTATATATGCTGGGGTTCCTACCAGGGTTTGGTTATATGGGCCAGGTAGATGAAAAAATTTCGATAGCAAGAAAACCACAGCCCGTGAATGTAGCGGCAGGCAGTGTGGGTATTGCCGGAAGACAAACCGGCATTTATCCATTAGCATCACCGGGCGGTTGGCAGATCATTGGCAGAACACCGTTGAAATTGTTTGATGCTAAAAGAGAAGAACC
>JAEUVP010000358.1 GCA_016786805.1 Chitinophagaceae bacterium
GGAGTGATGAGCTGGTTAGCTGCATTGGTCAGGAAGGCAGAAAACAAAGAACCATCGACATTCAGAATCCCGGTGTACTTACCGGAAAGTCCCTTGCGGGTGATGGAGGCATCCAGTTTAACGCCTGCATCACTGCACACTTTTTTTAACCAGTCGCCATCACTATCATTTCCAAATACACTGATCAGTTGAACGGGTACACCGAGCAAGGCCAGCTGGTGAGCAATATTGCGGCTGACGCCTCCGGCGGTTTTGGTGACCACAGCATCATTGGTGGTGGCCAGCAACATCTCGCTGCTGGCATGGAACAGCTCATCCACTAAGGAGGCGCCGATACAGATAACAGGGTTTGACATGCTGCAAATGTAGTGGCAATAACTAATCTTCTTTACGACGTACTACCAGGTACCAATCATTTTCTAGGGGCAGGTAGCCATAGTCATAACAATAAAAATAGGTCTTACCGGTTTTGGTGGTATAAAGATGGGTGAGGTATTTGAATTGAAATCCCAGGCGTTGCAGTTTGTCTTTATTCGCCTTGGCGGTTTCTTCTCCTTCGGGCAATATGCTTTCTAGTATTTTCCGATTCTTCAGCAAGGTATTATTGATATTCCGGACATAAGTGCTGTGACTTCCCTTGGCTTTTTGCTGATTATTGTAATTATTCCGGCAGTTATCGTCGCAGAATTTCTTGTCAACACGGCCTTTTAGGGTTCGCCCACAGGCGAGGCAGTTTTTGGTTTCAGATACAGTCATAGCAAAGGTTTCAGGGAATTAAGATAGTCTTTTTTATCCGTGTGCAAACGTTTTTACACGATTAGCTTCGGGAGTAAACGGGTAAAAACCGGCTATCGCTTTCCGGCACTATCATCTTTGTGTTGTCAATCGGCAATGACGTCACCGGCTGACTGAGATAACAAAATTCAAAACCGCTTCCGTCAAAAAATAACCGGGAGCACAAATTTTAAAACTATGTACGCTTTAAAAAACAAAGTACAACTGATCGGCAACCTGGGTAATGCACCTGAAGTAAAAACCTTAGAAAGTGGAAAGAAGATGGCCCGTTTTTCCGTAGCCACGAGTGAAAGCTACCGCAATGCCAAAGGCGAGAAAGTAACCGAAACGCAGTGGCATAACCTGGTAGCCTGGGGTAAAGTAGCCGAGATCGTTGAAAAATACCTGACCAAGGGAAAAGAAGTCGCCATTGAAGGCAAGCTGATCAGCCGCAGCTATAATGACAAAGACGGCAATAAAAAATACATCACCGAAGTGCAGGTGAGTGAATTGCTGATGCTCGGCGTAAAAGCCACAGAAGCATAAAAAGTGGCCACGAGTGGCACGAATATCACGAATGATTTCGGTTTGATATTCGTGCCATTTTTTATTGAAGCCTTTTAAATATTCAAGCATGACCATTTTATACAAAGAGGAAGTTTATGCAATTGCAGGCACATGTATGGATGTCTGCAATAATCTTGGGTATGGTTTTCTGGAAGTTGTATATAAAGATGCTATGGAAATTGAATTCAGGGAAAGACAAATGACGTATTCCAGGGAAAACCCATTTCCGATTCTTTATAAAGGGTTCAGCTAAAAACGAATCTTTTATGCCGATTACTTCTTGTTCAATAAAATAATTATTGAAGTGAAGGCCAACGCAGACGGGATTTCTGAAGAAGCAATTGCACAAACGCTAAACTATCTCAAAGCTTCAGGGAACCGGGTCGGGTTAATTATTAATTTCGGAAAAAGAAGATTGGAATACAAAAGAGTTATTTTCTGATTTGGTCAATTGTATTTTATTCGTGGTATTTGAGTAATTCGTGGCAAAAACCTTAATTGTGGCATCTTTCTCTCCCGATATATCCAATAAAATGTTCGGCATTGCCGTGCAACTGGTGAACCAGAGTTCCCGGAGTATCTTCTTGACCGGGAAAGCCGGAACAGGCAAAACAACTTTTCTGAAATACATCCGGGAGAACTGCCCTAAGCAAATGGCCGTGGTGGCCCCAACCGGTGTTGCTGCTATCAATGCCGGTGGTGTTACGATACATTCTTTATTTCAACTGCCCATCTCCCCGTTTATACCAGAAGCAAAAGGATTTTCTAAAAGCGAAGAAACCGTCAACCGGCACAGCCTTATCAGCCGCTTACGAATGAATAGCGATAAAAAGAAGGTCTTGCAGGAACTGGAGCTGCTGATCATTGATGAGATCAGCATGGTCCGTTGTGATACCCTGGATGCAGTGGATATTGTGTTGCGGCATGTGAGAAACCGGTACCAGGAACCATTCGGTGGCGTACAGGTATTATTTATCGGTGATATGTTCCAGTTACCCCCGGTTATCAAAGAACAGGAATGGAACCTGTTGGCTGAGTATTATACGGGCCCCTATTTTTTCGACAGCCTGGTGATTCAGCAGGAGCAGCCTGTCTATATTGAGTTTGATAAGATCTACCGGCAGAGTGAAGAACGTTTTATCCGGTTGCTGAACCAGGTGCGTAATAATAACTTGGATGAGGACGGAATGAAAATCTTGGAAAGCCGCTTTAATCCAGCCTTCAGGAGAACAAAGAAGGATGGATTTATTATTCTAACCACTCATAATGAAATAGCCCGGCAGACCAATGCAGAAAAGCTACAAGGATTAACCGGGAAACTATATTCCTTTAAAGCCGACATAGATGATGACTTCCCGGCGAATGCCTACCCGGCGGATGAGCTGTTGCAACTCAAGGTAGGCGCACAGGTTATGTTCATTAAAAACGACCTGGATAAAAGCAAGCGGTACTTTAATGGGAAAATTGGTACGGTTACCAAACTGGAAGAAGAGAAGATCATTGTACAATGTGCTGATGAGCCCAACGAGATAGAGGTAAAAAAAGATAAATGGGAGAATATCCGCTACGACCTGAATAAAACAACCCGCCAGTTAGAAGAAAAACTATTGGGGGCCTTTTCCCAATACCCGTTGCGGCTGGCATGGGCCATCACCATTCATAAAAGCCAGGGGTTAACTTTTGAGAAAGCTATCATTGATGCTGGTAAATCTTTTGCCGCCGGGCAAGTATATGTGGCGCTGAGCCGCTGCACCAGTTTGGATGGAATGGTATTACAAAGCCGGATCAATACCGACAGCTTACGGACGGATCAGCGTATTGTCAACTTTTCAAGAACAGCTGCTTCTGTAAGTAAGCTGGAAGAAGAATTGATTGCCGCTCAAAAGCAGTACTGGCAAAAGATACTGCTTTCCTTGTTTGATTTCAGGAATGTAGTAGCCAACAGTAAGGAACTAATGAGTTACATAACAGAACATGCATCCTCTTTCAATCCGGAAGTATTGCCGTGGGTAGGAGTTATTAATGGGCAACTTATTTCCCAGCAAGAAGTGGCCGAACGGTTTCAGCAACAACTGCAACAGTTATTTACCCTGAATGTGGAAACCCGGTTGCAGGAAAGGATCAAAGCAGCAGCCGAACATTTTTATAAGGAAACGGAATCTTTGATCGGAAAATTGCAGGGATCACCAGCAGTGACCGATAGCCGTCTTCATGCAAAAGAATATAATGACCTGCTGAAAGAGATCATTATACATCTGGCGGCAAAGAAATACATACTGGAGGAGGGCGGCATTTCGGGTATTGAAGCCTATCATACAAGAAAGAAGAGCTTTATAGCTCCCGCTATTTCCATAAATGCCTATGCCGGCGCATCCCATCAACAGGTAACAGATATTCCCCACCCCATTCTTTACCAGCAATTGAGAAAGAAAAGAGATGCGATTTGTGAACGAAAAGGGTCACCCATATATATGGTGGCCGGTTCCCAGACGCTGGTGGAAATGTGTACCTACCTGCCCCAGACAGCAAAAGAATTAGAACAGATAACGGGCTTTGGTCCGGCTAAGATCAAATCCTACGGACCTGATTTCCTGGATATCATTGCAGCGTATTGTGAAGAGCATGGGCTGGAATCACGGATTGATGAAAGAACTGTAAAAAAAGTAAAGAAGGAAAAGAAAGAGAAAAGGAGCAATACGAAAGAAGAAACCTATCATTTATTCCGGGAGGGAAACCGCATTACTGAAATAGCAAAGCAGAGAAACCTTACCCCGCAGACAATCGAAGGTCATCTTGCATTTTATGTAACACAGGGGGAAATAAGGATCGAAGAGTTATTACCACAGGAAAAGATTAGACTGATGGAACCACTTACCAAAGAGTTTACCGGCGGATCCATTACAGCAATAAAAGAACAATTTGGTGATGAAGTTAGTTTTGGAGAAATCAGGTGGATGCTGGCCTGGCAGGAATACCTGAAGCAGCAGAATGGTTAACGGATAATGGTGATGATTCCCTTTTTCCTTTCCGGCGATTGGCCCCTGAGTGTTACTTCTGCATACCAAACCAGGCTACCGGTCTCCAGTTTAGATCCTTTATATGTTCCATCCCATTTTTGAAAAGGATTGGATGTTTGAAACACCAGCTCCCCCCAGCGGTTATAGATGGTTAGTTTATAATTGATAATGGCACCAACGCCCCCGATTACCCCAAAGTCATCATTGCGGCCATCATTATTCGGCGTAAAGGCCGATGGAAAATAGATGCCGGTACATGTATTGTCTAATGGAATAAGTACAGTTGCTGTAGCAGGACAGGCGTTTGTTTGATTGACAATCACATCGTAAGTTCCAGATGATACATTCGTAATGACGGCCCCTGTTTGAACGGGTGTTGAATTCCAGCTATAGGTATATGGCCCGGGACCTCCCGTTACAGCAACTGATGCTGAGCCCCCGGAATTCGTTTGGCAATCCGCTTCTTTTATAAGGGATGTTGTTAATCCCAGGATGGTTATATCTTTTGAAATGGTGGATGAAACATTCCCGGGACCAGCTACGGTTAGGGAAACAGTATATACCCCGGGACCCAAAAAGGTATGCGACGGATTTTCTGATGCAGATGTGTTATTCGTTCCGGAAGCTATGTCTCCAAAACTCCAGTTGAATGAATCAGGACACAAGGCTGATATATTGGTAAAGTTTACAGTATTGCCATTCGTACAGGAATGTGTAAAAGCAGCATTATTGGGAGGAGCTTCGCCGATAAGGATATCATCAACAGCAAAACCATCATAATCATTACAGATAGTACCGGCTCCAAATAAGAACCGGAAAATAACAGAAGATTCTCCCGCTAACTGTATCATACTGTGAGTAGCGGTTACCCAGCCATTGCTGCCATTACCAGCCCGGCAACTTCCCGAAGCCGGTTGAATATTACCGGACCAACCATCCCTTGTATTGGTAAGCGGAGATAAGTAAGTTATGGGTGCAAAGTTGAACCAATTGGTATTTAAACAGTTTGCGGCTTCATTGGCCGACCCCAATGTTATCCATGTTGCCCCGTCATCAATGGAATATTGAAAAGAAGCCCCATCAAATTGTCGTTCCATTTCCCAAAAAATTTTCATGGATAAGTAAGGGAAACGCAGGTTGGTAAAATTAAAACAAGGGCTTTGCAACCAGGAAGCTTCTCCATTGGTATAAGAACTACCTGTTAAACCACCAACGATCCAGCAACGGCTTCCCGAACCAGCAGTTTGTATCACCGGCTTTGATGGCGTGCCCCACGCCCAGTCAGAACCCGTTCCTCCCGAAAACCAGCCTCCATCACTCGTTTCAAATCCTTCTTGATAGGGAAAGCTGTTAATTGGTGTGACACATTGTGCAATAACGGGACGGTTTCCCCATATAAGGAACGATGATAATAATAATGATCGTATGAATAAGGAATAAGGTCCCGGCATTACCAATGCTTATTTATAAAACAAGCAGCAAAAGTACTAGGAAAGGTCATTAGATATGTATAGAGTAGGGCTATAGATTAATGAACTTCTTATTGGTGATGTTGAACCAACGATCAATGTTATTAAGCTATCATCGTTAATTATTCACATTTACGTTCAATAAACTTGTTACATAAAAGTTTATATATATCTTTCAATAACGAATAAATCATGGCAATACTTACTACCCCCGATTATCGCATTATCAGCAATCATGGCATTGCTGAAATGAGACAAAAAGTATCCAACGAACAAAATGCATTATTTGCACTTCAATCATTTCAGCCTGGCGAAGTGATTGCTGAGTTCTGGGCCGGGACCATTGCTGCGGAACCCACCTATCTGACGGTGCAGGTAGATATAGGTAAGCATATCACCCTGCAACCCGAGTTTCTTCAATATATCAATCATAGCTGTAATCCGAATGTTTTCTTTGATACCACGCTGATGCAACTGGTGGCCTTGAGAGAACTTAAGTTTGGTGATGAAATGACTTTTTTTTATCCCTCTACCGAGTGGAAGATGACACAATCCTTCAATTGTTATTGCGGCAGTTCCAATTGCCTGGGTGATATAAGAGGAGCTTCTTATTTATCAGATGATGTAACGAAGCAATACCGCTTTACCGATTTTATTCAACAACAACTGGCAAAACGGGCAGCCAGGAAAGTAGCCTGATTGTATGAAAATACCTGAAGCCTCCCGGTTACTGAAGCCGTATGTTATTTGGGTGCTGGCTCCGCATCTTGAATCTGAAGACCCTAATCTCAAATATTACTACGATTTCACACAAAGCATTGCCGAATACACGAAAGTATTTGAACAGCTGAAGGCTGAATGGAAATGGCAACCAGTTACCATTAATAACTATAAGGAAATCATCCGCTCTATTGCTGAAAGCAAAAATGGGAAGACACCATTAATCCTCAATCTATGCGATGGCGATGAGGTAAATGGGACCCCTGGTGTTTCGGTGATCCATGAAATTGAAAAGTATGGGTTGATCTATACAGGCTCGGATGCTCATTTTTATACTATCACTACTTCCAAGATCCCGATGAAGAAGGCTTTTGATAAGGCTGGCGTATCCTCGGCTAACTGGAGGGTGATCACTGATAAAAAGGGTTCTACAAAAGGAATTGCTAAGAGAGTGGGAACACCCATCATCATTAAACCGGCGGTTTCCGGCGGCAGTATGGGTGTATCTGTAAAAAACGTGGTTCATACGGAAGAAGAGTTGGCAGAACGGGTGGAAGAAATAAAGAAGGGGTATCG